>NZ_JBFWVN010000012.1:0-59219 GCF_050246715.1 Methylocystis sp. | reverse complement strand
AGCGCTGACTGCGCCTTGATATTTCTCGGGGATTTTGGGCTCGACTATTTGTTTTTTCAGGCGGGTTTAGAGTTCAATTCGAACGAAATCAGAGGAAAGCCGCTTCGACTAGGATTTTATGCGTGGCTCGTTTCATTGGGGCTTTCGATCGTCATTTCGGGCCTGCTCTATATTGTCGGCCTCATCGAGTCGCCGCTGCTTGTCGCGTTGATCTTGCCGACCACGGCTTTCGGCATATTGATCCCGATTTTGCGACAGGCTGGGGACCTTAATGACGACTTTGGACATTATGTGCTTGGCGTTGCAGCCATCAGCGAAATCGGGCCGCTCATTCTCGCATCGATCGTTCTGGCGCGACACAGTCATCATTTCCACCAATTGCTGCTGAGCGCTTTCTTCATCGCCATCGCACTCGCAATGAATATCTTTCTCAGGCGGGTGCGTTCCGAGCGCCTTGCCGATAGCGTTGTGCACTGGCTTGATGACGACGAACTTCTTCCTATTCGAATCTCTCTTGTTATCTTGCTGGGCTTCGTCTCCTTCGCCGATCGGCTGGGCATGGAGCTTGTGGTCGGCTCGTATATTGCGGGTATGGCCGTCGCAATTCTGGTGCGCGGCACCAAGGCCGAAATTCTCGAGGAGCGTTTGGCCGCCATCGGCTCTGGTTTTTTGATCCCGCTGTTTTTCATCGAGAGCGGCGCGGCCTTCGATGTCACGAAGCTCTTCACGAACCCCGAAAGCTTCGTGCGCTTCGTCGCCTTTTGCGGCGCCTTGCTGCTCATTCGCCTGGCGCCGCTGAATTTCTTTCGAGGGACGCTGCCCGAACGGGACATGCCGGCGCTGGCGCTGTTGACGTCGACCACGCTGCCGCTGGTCGTCGCGCTGACCTATCTCGGCGTCGGGAGAGGTCAGTTGGCGCCCGAGACGGCCACGGCGCTTGTCGGCGCCGCGATGGTGACCGTCACGGCTTTTCCGACCATCGCCCTGTGGCTTCGCGGCACGGAGCGCCAGTCTCGCCTCGAAAGCGTCGTGTCGCTTGTCGTTCACGCCGTCGCCGATTGGTTCTCATCGCAGGCGTCCAGAGGACTGGCCAAATTTCCCCCGCAATGGCGCGACGAGCTGCATGGTTTTGAGCAGCGCGTTCGGGACGTGTTCAGCCGTTCGGCAGAATAGGGTAGGGAGTCGCGCGCGTCAGCCGAGCAGACCGCGCGCTCTCGGCGCGAGCGGATTGTCGGCGAGCGCCTGAGCGTCGGGGCGATCAGGCGCCGGATGATTGACGAGCGCGCCATAGAGTCCCTCAACGAAGCTTTCGTCGAGATCCTTGACGATGAAGACGATGCGCGTGCGCCGGTCGGCATCGGGCCAGGCGTCTAAGCGATGCGGCGGGTGGAAGACATGCTGCACGCCGTGAATCGCCACCGGGCGCGACGGATCGTCGGCGAGCGCCACAATTCCCTTGACGCGCAACATACGCGGCCCATGGGTGTGACGCAGTAGATCGATGAAAATATCGAAGGACGCCGGCGTCAGCGGCGTGTCCGACGAAAAGCAGAAGGCGCGGATATGCGTGTCGTGCCGGTTCGCGTCGTGATGATGACCGTGACCATGGTCATGGTCCGTATGGTCATGCGCCTGCGCCGCTTCTACCGCTTCCGCGTTGAGCCATTCCTTCACGCGCGGCGTCTTGCTCGCAGGATCATATAGTCCGCAGTTGAGAAGCGCCTCCGGCGTCGCTTCGCCCTTTGCGGCGTCAAGCTGCAGAGCGCCGGGATTGAGACGCGCGAGCCGCGCCTTCAGCGCGTCGAGCCGCTCGGCGCTTTGCGGCAGATCGGTCTTGGCGATAACGAGCCGGTCGGCGACGGCGGCCTGTTTGACGGCTTCCTCATGCGCGTCGAGCGTCGCTTCGCCGTTGACGGCGTCGACGAGCGTGACGACGCCGTCGAGCCGATAGCGCATCATCAGATAGGGGTGATACATGATCGCGTGCAGAATCGGCGCGGGATCGGCAAGGCCGGTCGTTTCCAGCACGACGCGCTTGAACGGCTTGATCCGGCCATTGTCGAGGCGCTTCAGCAAGTCTTCGAGCATAGTGACCAGATCGCCGCGGATCGTGCAGCACACGCAGCCCGAACTCATCAGCACCATGTCGCCGTCGATCTTCTCGATGAAGAGATGATCGAGGCCGATTTCGCCGAATTCATTAATGAGGACGAGCGTATCGGCAAGCGCAGGGGAGGCGAGCAGTCGATTGAGCAGCGTCGTCTTGCCGGCGCCGAGAAAACCGGTGATGACGGAGAGCGGGATGGGCGGCGGCGCCGATCGCGTCACGCGGCTGTCGGCTGGCTTGGCAAGATCGTTCATGGAGACGAATTCCGGCTGATCTGTTCGCTGAGTTTGTCATTCCCGGCAGGCCGAAGGCCTGACCGGGAATCCAGAGCCGATCCAGGAACGCTGGGTTTGCTCTCGATTCCCGATCGCGCGCGTTGCGCGCGTCGGGAATGACATGCAAGCAGTTCAGACGGAAATTGTATCAGAAGGAACTCGCGCATGAGCAGGAAAAACTTCCTGCTGGCTGAAGGCGCGCATTTTTACTGAAAGCGCCGCGCGTTTCCAGAACGAACGGCGCTATTGGCGCTCAGCTCTTGCCTGGTTCGGCGGAGGAGCGGACCTTCGGCGCGACCACGCGCTTCTGGGTTTCGGCGGCAGGCGCGGCGGTTCTCGGCTTGGCGGCTTTTTTCGACGCCGCCTTTGGCTTCAGCGCCGGCGCGATTTCGCCTGTTTCAGCGCTGCCGGCGTCAGCTTTAGCGGCTTCGGCCTTGGCGGCTCTTGCCGCCGCCGCGTGTGCCGCCTTCGCGGCCTTTGCACGCTTGGCGCGGCGCAGGGCTACAGCGTCGGGCGCCGGCTTGCTGATCGGCGAAGCGTTTGCGTCGGCGGGCTCCGGTTGCGCGGCATAGGCGGTAAGATCAGTCTGCTCGCCGACGGGAGCGCCCGGCGTCCGCGTCCGGGCCACCGGCCCGACATAGCCCGGCGCCCGTCCGACATAGACGGAAACGGGCTCAAAGCGCGGCCGCGGCAGATGCGCAATTTCCTTGGCGTTCACGCGCGGCGGCTGCTGCTGCGCGCCGTTCAGCGCGTCGAGCAGCGGAACGCCCGAGCCGACCGGGACCGACGCGTCTTCGATTTCCGCCATGAATTGGGCCGCGCCGGGCCCGCGATGATGACACACCGACTCGCGCATATCGGGCGCCGCGGTGGGGCCCGAGGACGGCAGCGAAGATAGCGAGGCGACGGCCGCGCCGCTCTGGAAGCCGCGATCGAGCAGGGCGGCGATTTTCGCCGTGCGCAGAATGGGATTGGGCGCGCCGAGGACGACGGCGATCAGGCGCCGGCCGCCGCGGGTGGCGGAGGCGACAAGATTGAATCCGGCCGAACAGGTGAAGCCGGTCTTCATCCCGTCGGCGCCAGGGTAGCGGCCGAGAAGATGGTTGTGGGTAGGAATGATCTGCTTGCCGAGCCGCATCGCGCCGATGTTGAAGAGATTGGCGTGCTCGGGAAACTGCAGGTAGAGCGCGCGGCCGAGAATCGCGAGATCGCGCGCCGACGTGACCTGCCGATCGTCGGGGAGTCCGTTGGGATTGTACCAAACCGACTGCGTCATGCCGAGCGAGGCGGAGGCGCGGTTCATCTCATCGGCGAAGGCTTCGACCGAACCGGACACGCCTTCCGCAATGGCGACCGCGATGTCGTTCGCGGACTTCACCATCAGCATGACGAGGGCGTTGTGCAGGGTGACTTCCGAACCGGCTCTGAAGCCCATCTTGGAAGGTGCCTCGCGACAGGCGCGCGGCGACATCATCACCGGCGTGTCGAGCGTGATGCGGCCCTGCCGCACCGCTTCGAGCGCGACATAGGTCGTCATCAGCTTCGTTACGGAGGCGGGATACCAGGAGGCGGTCGCCTGATCATGCGAGAGCACGGCGCCGGAAGAGACATCGATGACGATCGACGGCGTCGCCCGGGCGGGCGCTTCGGCGCCGAAAGAAATCAGCAGTGCGGTGGCCGCCGCGATCAATGTGGACTTCGAGAAGATCATCCGCTTAGCCCCATCACCCGTCGCTCAACCGCGCGGGATCGCAAGAAATCGCCGACTATATAATAGCGCACCAGGCGCATAGCCGGGATAGGCCGAGATTAGGGCGATTCGGGGGCGACTTTAGCGGACTGTTAACCGTAAGTCTTAACAAAAGGCATGGCGGCGGCGATCATTGCTTTCGCCGCGCCAGCTCCGGCTCGACGAGCTGGTATTTGATGAGGAACTTCAGCGCGCGACTCCAGGACTGATCGGTTTCGCCGCGCAGATCGGTTTGCGAGGCATGCGCCAACTCGCCTGTATGCGCGTCGCGGATGCGGATCTCGAGATTTTGCTCCATCACGCTGATCTTTCTAAAAAAGCAGACGAAGGACAGGTCCGCGCCAAGCGCCAGGGCGATATCGGCGTCGCAGCCATTACACTTGCGCAGCCAATGGTCCTTGACCCTCTGGTCGGTCGACCCGCTTCCGTCGATGATGTCAAAGAGCCCCGACTGAGACAGGAGGTCCCGCGCCAGCGCGGTCATTCTTTGAAGGCGGGCGGTTTCCTCCGGACTTTCTCCAGCGATCGGTCCGCCGGCGGAAAAATCATCGAGTTCAATGTCGAAGACGGCGAGTTTTAAGCGCGCGGGAGACTGCGCCTGAGCCTGCGCGCCGCCGATCGTCGCCGTCATCAGCGCCATCGCGAGAAAGCCTGTCAGCGTCCTTTTGCCCATCGCGAAGCTCCGTCGCTCTTCATCCAGGGCGGACGATAACTCCCCAAGGCGCGACGGGCTTCAGACCATCGCCCCGATCGGTCTGGGCAAATTTCCTCTTCTCGGCCGATCAAGCCGCGGGCGCGTCCCCGACGATTCCCGCGCCGATCGCCAGCCAGACAAGATGGGCGTCGGTGCGCGCGCCGATCTTCGCCTTGATTTGATAATGGTAGTTTTGAACCGTTTTCGGACTGAGGTTGAGAAGCGCAGCGATGTCCTCGGTGGTTCGGCCCGACGCGACAAGCCGCAGGATTTCCGTCTCTCTCGGGCCGAGTTCGTCGACGAGCGCGCGACCGGCGCCCAATCGCTCCGCCGCGATTTCGCGCGCGACGTCATCGCTGAGCGCCCGGCCGCCCTTGGCGACGATCGCGACGGCGCGAAGCAGCTCGACGGCGTCGCTGCTTTTCGTGACATAGCCCGAGGCGCCGGCTTCGAAGGCTTTCAGCGCGAAGGCCGCGCCGCCATGCATGGTGAACATCAATATGCGGGCGCTTTTGTCCCACTGCCTGATATGGCGCACGGCCTCGACGCCGCTCGCGCCCGGAAGAGAAAGGTCCATGATCACGACGTCGGGCGAAACCCTGCGATAGGCCTGATAGGCCTCTGCGGCATTGCCGGCTTCGGCGACGATTTTATGATCCGGCTGGCGTTCGAGCAGCCGGCGATAACCTTCTCGAACGATCGGGTGGTCGTCGACGAGAAGAATCGTGGTCATGCGAGCACGATGCCTTTCAACGGCGCGGGCCCGGCCGGGATCAGCGGAAGGCGCGCAACGACGCGGACGCCGCGCGCGGCGTCGCTGATCGAAAGACTGCCGCCGAAGGCCGCGATGCGCTCACGAATGCCGAGAATGCCGTGGCCGGAGGAGGTCGCGAGGCGCGACGCGTCGCCGCCGCCGTCATCCTCGACCGTCAGCGCGACGAGTCCGCCCTTTGAAGGGGCGCGCTCGATGCGCAGATAGACATTCTTCGAGTCGCCATGCCGCATGGCGTTGGTCAGACATTCCTGGGCGATGCGATAGAGACTTGTCGATATCGCCTGCGGCAGGTCGGCGAGGTCGCCGAGAAGTCTGAGATGGACGACGGCCTTTCGCTCGGCCTTGGCGTTCCAGTTGGCGGCGAGCTGGACGAGGCAGGTTTCGAGTCCAAGCTCTTCAAGATCTTGCGAACGCAGGCGGGCGAGCGCGTCGCGAAGCGTCTTCATCATGCGCTTGGCGACGCGGGCGATGGCGCGCGCGTCCCCCGCGACGCCTGGGTCGGTCGCGGCCGCCGCCGTCTCGATGGAGCCTGCGAAGGCGAGGGTCGCCGTCAGGCATTGCCCGAATTCGTCGTGAAGGTCGCGGGCGAGCGCGCGGCGCTCTTCCTCCTGTACCTCGAACAGTCTTTTCGTGAGCGCGGCGCGCTCCGCCGTGGTTTGCGCCAGCCGTTCGGCAAGATCATTGACGGCGCGCGCAATCAGGCCGAACTCGCCTTTCCTGACAGCGTTGAGCCGACTGTCGTAATTCCCTTGCTCCAGCTGCCGCAGTCCATCGACAATGGCGCGCGTCGGCGCCAGAGCGTGGACGATGGCGGCGGCGGCGAGCGCGCATAGGCAAATCGCCATTGAGGCCGCGACGCTCACGATGATCGAGATTTGTCGCCACGCCTGCCGGATCGCTGCGTCCGGGTCGGCCCTGACAGAGATCGCGCCGGTTTCCGGTTGGCGCACAGTCAAGGGGCGGACGATCGTCGCAGGCGCGCCGAATATCGACTCATAGGCGGTCGAAAACCATGCCGGCGCCGCTGCGCCGACGCCCTCCAGCTGGCTGCAGAGCGTGCGCGGCGCTTCCTCTCCAGGCGCATAGCTGACGCAGACGCCGGGCGAGATCAGCTTCAAGGTCGCAAGCGACTCCCACTCCGGACGGGGCAAAATATTGTCGCGACGCATGCTGCCGCGCCACAAAATGGCGCGCCAGTAGAGATTCTCGAGTTCATGCGCCACGCGCTCGGCGGAGGTCGCCGCTTCGGTTTCGATCGCGCGATGGGCGTCGACCATCACCCAGCCCGCGGTCAGCGTCAGACAAAGAAGGGTGATGGCGACGAGCTGCAAGACAAGCCTGACGATCAACCGCATGGGCGCATTCCTTGCTGCGGGGATTTGCCGCTCAGTAGAACAGGAATTTGGAAGAG
Source organism: Methylocystis sp. (assembly GCF_050246715.1). Taxonomy (NCBI): domain Bacteria; kingdom Pseudomonadati; phylum Pseudomonadota; class Alphaproteobacteria; order Hyphomicrobiales; family Methylocystaceae; genus Methylocystis; species Methylocystis sp. Next base: position 52,207 of record NZ_JBFWVN010000012.1, on the reverse strand, counting down.
CGCCAATGCGCGCCGTCCCTTTCGGCCGTCGATCGGGCAATTTGCCCGAGCGGCGTCACCCCATTTGAATTCTTTGAAATTTTCGGCGCAGCGAGAGCGGATATGCTAATGTAAAGTCTGGACGAAAACGCCAGCGACGCTTCGGACCGGCCGGCGAGGGCCCATGCGTCTTCGCGTCTTCGCGCGCCCATGGACTCCGGCTTGTGATCGAAAAGCTTGAATTCCTCATCGCCGTCGCAAAAGAGAAGAGCTTTTCGCGCGCCGCGGAGATTTGCGGCGTCACTCAGCCGACGCTCTCGGCCGGCGTCAAACAGCTCGAAGACACGCTCGGCGTGTTGCTGGTCAACCGTTCGTCGCGCTTTCACGGGCTGACGGCGGAAGGCGAGCGGGTGCTCGAATGGGCGAAGCGCATCGTCGGCGACGCGCGGGCGATGCGCCAGGAAGTGCGAACGCTCAAGGAAGGCTTGGCCGGCCAGTTGAAGATTGCGGTCATTCCCACGGCGCTCGGCATCGTTTCGGCGCTGACCACGCCTTATCGCGAGAAGCACCCCGGCGTTCGTTTTTCGGTGATTTCGGCTTCGTCGAGCGAAGTGCTGACCATGCTCGACAATCTCGAGATCGACGCCGGCATTACTTATCTGGACAATGAGCCGCTCGGCCGCGTGCGCACGGTGCCGCTCTGCTCGGAGCGCTACCGGCTCTTAACCTTCGCGGACAAGCCGCTCGGCGATCGCGAACGTGTGACATGGGCCGAGGTCGGGCGCATCGACCTCTGCCTGCTGACGCCGGACATGCAGAACCGACGCATCGTCGAGCAGCTCATTCGCAAGGGCGGCGCAGAGCCCGCGCCGGCGCTGGAGTCGAACAGCGTGATCCTGCTCTTCGATCATGTGAAGTCTGGTCGCTGGGCGACCGTGCTGCCGGAGAAGCTCGCCAAAACGCTGGAGATTGCGCCGCCCCTGCGCTCGATCCCCATCGTCGAACCGGACGCAGTCCATGAAATCGGCCTCGTCGCGCCCCAGCGCGAGCCGGTGATTCCGCTGGTCGCGGCGCTGGTCTCGGAGGCAAAGAAGCTCGCCGAAAGCCGAGCGCTTGGAGATTGATAGGTTCGGCCTATCGAGCAACGAAGTGTCGCTATTGATCGCGCCTTGGATTTCCGGCACTGTCTTCAGAACTAATCTAAAAAGGGCGGCCGCATTTGGCGCAACGCTCTGGACCGAAAGGGAAGAAATGGCTGGCGCTGCTCAGTATAGCGACGAGCGCGCGCGGGAGATCATCGCCGCTCATATGGGTCTTGAAGGGCCCGCGATGCCCATTCTGCACGCGCTCCAGGAAGAATTCGGCTATGTGCCGGACGCCGCCGTCAAGCAAATGGCCGAGGCGCTCAATATTTCTCGCGCAGAAATGCATGGGGTCGTCACTTTTTATCACGACTTCCGGCGCGCGCCGCATGGCCGCCACACCCTCAAACTCTGCCGCGCCGAGTCCTGCCAATCGATGGGCGCGGAACAGCAGGCGCGGGCCTTCCTCGACAAGTTGAAGCTCGACTGGGGCGGAACGACGCCGGACGGCGCTCTGACCGTGGAGCCGATCTATTGTCTGGGGCTTTGCGCGCATAGTCCGTCAGCGCTCTTTGACGGCGAGCCGATCGGCTGCGTCGACGCCGAAAGGCTCGATGAAATCGCCGCGGAGGCGCGCGACTGATGGCAAAGGTCTACATCCCGCTCGATATGGCCGCCGTCGCGATGGGCGCCGACACATTGGCCGCCGCCGTCGCGCAAGAAGCCGCCGCCCGCGGCGAGACTGTCGAGATCGTCCGAAACGGCTCGCGTGGAATGCTCTGGCTCGAACCCCTGATCGAGGTGGAGACTCCCGCGGGCCGTGTCGGTTATGGACCGGCCAAGGTCAAGGATGTCGCCTCGCTGTTCGACGCGGGCTTCCTCTCCGGCGGCGCCCATGCGCTCTCGATCGGCGAGGTCGACGATCAGCCCTGGATGAAGCGGCAGAACCGCATCACCTTCGCGCGCTGCGGCGTCATCGACCCGCTGTCGATGGATGAATATGAGGCGCATGGCGGCGGCGCCGGCCTCGCACGCGCCTTTCAGATCGGCCCTGCGGCGACGATCGAGGAAATCACCAAATCCGGCCTGCGCGGCCGCGGCGGCGCAGGATTCCCGACCGGAATCAAATGGAAGACGGTCGCCGACGCGCCCGCCGACCGGCGCTATGTCGTCGTCAACGCCGACGAGGGCGACAGCGGCACTTTCGCCGACCGCATGATCATGGAAGGCGATCCGCTCTCGCTGATCGAAGGCATGATCATCTGCGGCTACGCGATCAACGGCTCCAAGGGCTATATCTATCTGCGGTCGGAATATCCGCAGGCGGCGGTCGTCCTCGATCGGGCGATCGAGGTCGCGCGCGCGGCCGGCTGGCTCGGCGCCAATGTCCGCGGTTCGGGCTTTTCTTTCGACGTCGAGCTGCGCATCGGCGCGGGAGCCTATGTCTGCGGCGAGGAAACCTCGCTGCTCGAGAGCCTTGAGGGCAAGCGCGGGATCGTTCGCGCCAAGCCGCCGCTGCCGGCGCATGTGGGCCTCTTCGGCAAGCCGACGGTGGTCAACAATGTGCTGTCGATGGCGACGGCGCCGATGATCCTCGAAAAGGGATCGCAGCATTACGCCGAACTCGGCGTCGGCCGCTCGCGCGGCACGATGCCGCTGCAGATCGCCGGCAACGTCAAATATGGCGGTCTCTGCGAAGTGCCCTTCGGCCTGACGCTCGGCGAGATCGTCAATGACATCGGCGGCGGCACGCGATCCGGCCGGCCGGTGCGCGCCGTGCAGGTGGGCGGGCCGCTCGGCGCCTATCTGCCGCCATGGCTCTTCGACACGGTGTTCGACTATGAGGCCTTCGCCGCCAAGGACAGTCTGATCGGCCACGGTGGCCTTGTTGTGTTCGACGACACCGTCGACATGGCCTGGATGGCGCGCTTCGGCATGGAGTTCTGCGCCATCGAAAGCTGCGGCAAGTGCACGCCCTGCAGGCTCGGTTCGACGCGGGGCGTCGAAACGATCGACAAGATTCGCGAAGGCCAGAACGTCGACGCGAATATCGAGCTCCTCAAGGATCTCTGCCATACAATGAAGTTTGGCTCGCTCTGTGCATTGGGGGGCTTTGCGCCCTATCCGGTTGAGAGCGCGCTTCGCCATTTTCCCGAGGACTTCCGCAAGCCGGCCCTTGAAGCCGCTGAGTGAGGTAGCCGCCATGACGCTCATCAAGGAAATCGATTACGGCACGCCCGAATCACAAGCCGAGAAACTAGTGACGCTGACCATCGACGGTAAGAGCGTCACCGTGCCCGAGGGCACCTCGATCATGCGCGCGGCGATGGAGATCGGCACCGAAATCCCCAAGCTCTGCGCCACCGACAGCATCAAGGCGTTCGGCTCCTGCCGGCTCTGCGTGATCGAAGTCGAGGGCCGCAATGGCACGCCCGCCTCCTGCACCACGCCGGTCGCGCCCGGCATCTCGGTCAAGACCCAGACGCCGCGCCTCGCCGCCATCCGCCGCGGCGTGATGGAGCTTTATATTTCCGACCATCCGCTCGACTGCCTGACCTGCGCCGCCAATGGCGATTGCGAACTGCAGGATATGGCGGGCGCGGTCGGCCTGCGCGACGTGCGCTACGGCTATGACGGCGCCAACCACGTTTTCGCCCGCAACAATGGCGAGGTGAATTTTGATTGGAAGCCGAAAGACGAATCCAATCCTTATTTCTCCTACGATCCCTCGAAGTGCATCGTCTGCAACCGTTGTGTGCGCGCCTGCGAGGAAGTGCAGGGCACCTTCGCGCTGACGATTTCAGGCCGCGGGTTCGAATCGCGCGTTTCGTCCGGCATGGACGAAGCCTTCATGGAATCGGAATGCGTGTCCTGCGGCGCCTGCGTGCAGGCCTGTCCGACCGCGACGCTGATCGAGAAATCGGTCATCTCCGTCGGCCAGCCCGAGCATTCGGCGGTCACCACCTGCGCCTATTGCGGCGTCGGCTGCACCTTCAAGGCGGAGATGCGCGGCGAGGAAGTCGTCCGCATGGTCCCCTGGAAGGACGGCAAGGCCAATCACGGCCATAGCTGCATCAAGGGTCGCTTCGCCTATGGCTACGCCCAGCATGGCGACCGGATTCTGGACCCGATGATCCGCGAGTCGATCGATCAGCCCTGGCGCGTGGTCTCATGGGACGAAGCGATCAGCTTCGCCGCCGAGCGGCTGAAAGCCACGCAGGAGAAATACGGCAAGAATTCCGTCGGTGTGATCACCTCGTCGCGCTGCACGAATGAGGAAAGCTACCTCGTTCAGAAACTCGCGCGCCAAGGCTTTAAGAACAACAACACCGACACCTGCGCGCGCGTCTGCCATTCGCCGACGGGTTACGGTCTGGCGCAGACCTTCGGCACCTCGGCGGGAACGCAGGATTTCGATTCGGTCGACGACGCCGACGTCATTCTGGTCATGGGCGCTAATCCGACCGACGCCCACCCGGTGTTTGGCTCGCGGATGAAGAAGCGCCTGCGCGACGGCGCCAAGCTCATTGTCATCGATCCGCGCCGCATCGACCTCGTGCGCTCGCCGCATATCGCGGCGGATTATCACCTGCCGCTCAAGCCCGGCACCAATGTCGCGATGGTCACCGCGCTGGCGCATGTCATCGTGACGGAAAATCTCGTCAATCTCGATTTCGTGAAGTCGCGCTGCGACTGGGACGAATTTCAGGATTGGGCGGATTTCGTCGCCCAGCCGAAGAACAGCCCCGAGGCGATGGAAGCGACGCTCGGCGTTCCGGCGGCCGACGTTCGTGCGGCGGCCAGGCTCTACGCCACCGGCGGTAACGCTGCGATCTATTACGGTCTCGGCGTCACCGAGCATGCGCAGGGCTCGACCACCGTCATGGGCATCGCCAATCTCGCCATGGCGACCGGCAATCTCGGACGCCGCGGCGTTGGCGTGAACCCGCTGCGCGGCCAGAACAATGTGCAGGGCTCCTGCGACATGGGCTCGTTCCCGCACGAGCTGCCGGGCTATCGCCACATCTCCAATGATGCGGCCCGCCACGCGTTTGAGAAGGATTGGGGCGTGTCGCTCGATCCGGAGCCGGGCCTGCGCATCCCGAACATGTTCGACGCGGCGATCGAAGGCACGTTCAAGGGACTTTATGTCCAGGGCGAGGACATTCTCCAGTCCGACCCCGACACGCGCCATGTCTCACGCGCGCTCGCGAATATGGACATCGTCATCGTGCAGGACCTCTTCCTGGTCGAGACCGCGAACTACGCGCATGTCTTCCTGCCCGGCGCGACCTTCCTCGAGAAGGACGGCACCTTCACCAACGCCGAGCGCCGCATTCAGCGCGTCACCAAGGTGATGTCGCCGAAGAACGGCTACGCCGATTGGGAGGTCACCCAGCTCCTCGCCAATAGGCTTGGGTTGAATTGGAGCTACACCCACGCCGGCGAGATCATGGACGAGATCGCGCGGCTGACGCCGTCCTTCGCCGGCGTGTCGTTCGCGCGCCTCGAAGAGGCGGGTTCGCTGCAATGGCCGGTCAACGCCGACTCGCCGGACGGCATGCCGATCATGCACATCAACGGCTTTGCGCGCGGCAAGGGCAAATTCGTCATCACCGAATATGTCCCGACCGACGAGAGAGTGGGGCCGCGGTTTCCGCTGCTGCTCACGACGGGACGTATCCTGTCGCAATATAATGTCGGCGCGCAGACGCGGCGCACCGAGAATTCGCAATGGCATCCTGAGGACGTCCTCGAGATTCATCCGCATGACGCGGAGGATCGCGGCGTGCGCGAAGGCGATTGGGTGAAGGTGGCGAGCCGCGCCGGCGAAACGACGCTGCGCGCCAAGATCACGGATCGTGTCGCTCCGGGCGTCGTTTATACGACGTTCCATCATCCGACCACCCAGGCCAATGTGGTCACGACCGACAATTCCGACTGGGCCACCAATTGTCCGGAATATAAGGTCACGGCGGTGCAGGTCTCGACCACCAATGGGCCGACCGACTGGCAGGAGCAGTATCGCGAGCTGACCGAGCAGAGCCGCCGCATCGCGAGCACGATCGACGCGGCGGAATGACAGCAACGCCGTCGCCGACTCTACGGGTGGAATGCCTGGCGCGCCGTCACGATGTGACGGCGCGTTCTTCTCGCGTGATCCCCGAGGAGACGCCGATCGCCTTCACTTACGGCGGTGCCACCCATGCGGTGATGATGGCGACGCCGGCGGATCTGGAAGATTTCGCGATCGGCTTTGCGCTGACCGAGGGACTGATCGACTCGCCGGAGCAGGCGGGCGATGTCGAGATTATCATCTCCGACGCCGGCATTGAGCTGCGCGCCTGGCTCAAGGGCGGGCGGCAGGAAGCCTATGCCCAACGCCGCCGTTCGATGGCGGGCCCGACAGGCTGCGGGCTTTGCGGCATCGAGAGCCTTGAGGCGGCGACGCGCATTCTGCCGACGCTTGACAATGCGCTCTGCGTGCGCGCCGACGCCCTGATCGAGGCGATGGAGCGACTTCCCGCCGCTCAGACCTATAATCGCGAGACTCGCGCCGTTCACGCCGCCGCCTTCTGGAATCCGGTTACCGGCGCGCTGATCGCGCGCGAGGACGTCGGCCGCCACAATGCGCTCGACAAGCTCGCCGGCGCGCTCGCGCGACAGGCGATCGCCACGACGCAGGGCGTGGTTCTGATGACCAGCCGCGTGTCGGTCGAGCTCGTCCAAAAGGCCGCCCGCATGGGCGCGCCGATCATCGCCGCGGTTTCAGCGCCGACAGCGCTCGCCGTGCGCAATGCGCAGACATGCGGCATGACGCTGGTGGCGGTCATGCGCGGCCGGGATTTCGAAATCTTCACCCATCCGGGACGCATCCTCGAACAGGTTTCCGCACATGTCGCATGATTCGGTCGATAAGCTCGTCAAAATGGCTAACCAGATCGGCAAGTTCTTCGTGGCGCAGAAGCACCCCGAAGGCGTCGCCAGCATGACGGACCATTTGAGGAAGTTCTGGGACCCGCGCATGCGCAACGCGATTATCGCTCATGTCGATCATGGCGGCGCCGGCCTCGATCCGATCGCCATCGAGGCGGTGAAGCGCCTCCAAACTCGGGCGGGCGCCGCAGCTTCAGGCTTGCGCCCGGGCGAGGGCGGCGCCGACGGCTGAACAGAAGCTTCCTGCGCCGGCTAAAACATGACTGACCGAATCTGCCCCTGCCGCGCGATGGATGCGCAACAGCTCGCCTATTCCGCTTGCTGCGCGCCCTACATCGAGCAAAGACTGCCGACGCCGACCGCCGAGGCGCTGATGCGTTCGCGCTACACAGCGTTCGTGGTTGGCGACATCGACTATCTTGTCGATACGCTCGCGCCGGAATCGCGTCACGATTTCGACCGCAAGGCGATCACGCATTGGGCGCGCAGCTCGCAATGGCTTGGACTTGAAATTCTCGCGACGGAGCAGGGCCTGCCGGGAGACGAAACCGGCTATGTCGAGTTCATCGCGAATTTCGCCAGCGAAGGCGAACGCTATGCGCATCGGGAGCGCTCGCTGTTCCGCCACGATCCGCAGGATGGCCGCTGGTATTTCCTTGAAGAAGCCAATCGCAAGAGCGCGCCGATCGTGAAAGGCAAGCAGGCGGGCCGCAATGATCCCTGTCCCTGCGGCTCGGGCAAGAAATACAAGAAGTGCTGCGGCGCCGCCGCGTAAAGCGGGCGTCAGCTTTCCGTCGAACCGCACGATCTTTTCCCATCGTCAAAATCAGGAACAAAGCAATTCTGTCCGCGTTGCGTCGACGTGCTCTCTTGGAGAACGGCGATGGACTGGAATCGTGTCGAAGGCGCCTGGAAACAGTTCCGGGGCAAGGTGCGCGAGAAGTGGGCCGAGCTGACTGACGACGATCTTGCGCGCATGGACGGCAAGCGCGAGCAGTTCGAGGGGATTCTGCAGCAACGCTATGGCGCGGGCCGGGATCGAATCCGTGAAGACGTCGACGCCTGGCTCAAGACTCTGAATTGAGCGTCAATTTCAGCGCGGCGCGCGCCGCGACCGCGATGCTTTCGTCCGGCCCCTGCCATAAGGCCGAGCTTGCCCAATGTCGGAACATTCTCAGAAAGGGAGAGTTGTCTTTGTATTCGTCTCCAATGGAGGAGCGCGCAATGAGTACGAAGCCCAAATTTGGCGTGAGCTGGCGACAGCTTGTTCATGCGGCGTCCGGCGTCATCGCCACAATGCTGTTCATCAGCCCGGCGTTTCCGCGCGCGCGTCGTATCCTTGTTCGCGTGCCGCGACGAGCGGAAATCGAACAATGGCGGCGCGATTGACATTTGGTTCTTAACGAGCGCCCGCTGCTCATTCTTGGCGGGCCGAAGGCGTCGAGGACGGCCGCCCTCGCTCTAATCTGGCGGCCGGGAAAGTCGCGCAAGCAGGTCGCGCATCCTGTCGGGCACGGGAACGGAGAGGCTGTCCTCGTATAAATCTCGCAGTTCGACCGTGACCTTGACATTAAATCCGAGCAGCGACAAAGGGCACGCAGCCTCCTTTCGCTTGTCGCTTAGCATTCGCCGCCGGTCTCCCGCCGCGCTCTGTTCGGCTTTGTCGTCCATTTTCCAAGCTCTTGGAGGGGTCGGTCGCGCCGGCAACTCCAACGCCCACAGCAGGCGAAAGGTTGTCGTTCCTGCATCCAACAATGTAGCAGGCGAATTGTTCCGTTGGACGATGACAAACTTGTTCTTCGTTTGGAGCGGGGCGTAAGCGGAACAATGCGCTCGAAAGGGCGTTAATCGAACATGTCCCTGCGTCGGGTGAACCGGGATGGCGCCGCGATCCTTCTGGAAAGGCTATTTGAAGCTTTCGCTCGTGACCTGCCCGGTCGCGATGACGCCCGCTGCCTCTGAACGCGAAAAGGTCCGCTTCCATATCCTTAATCGAAATACGGGCAATCGGGTCGTCAGCCAATATGTCGATTCCGTCTCCGGCGCGCCGGTCAGCGAGGACGAAGCTGCAAAAGCCTATCCGCGCGGCGAAAATGATTACATGTTGCTTGAGGACGATGAGCTTGACGCGCTCAACCTCGACAGCACGCGAACGATCGATATCGACGCTTTCGCGCCGGCGGGCAGCGTCGACTCGATCTGGCTCGACAAGCCGCATTACCTTGTTCCCGACGACCCGATCGGCGTCGAGGCTTTTTCCGTGATCCGCGAGGCGATGAAGGCGACGCATACGGTTGGCCTGTCGCGACTGGCGATCTATCGGCGAGAGCGGGCGGTGATGATCGAGCCGCGCGACAAAGGCCTTGTGTTATGGACGTTGCGTTTCGCTGACGAAGTGCGTGATCAGAAGGACTGTCTCGACAACATCCACGCCGAGACGCCGAATGCGAAAGCGCTCGGCCTCATTTCCAAATTGATCGAAGAGCGCAAGATTCATTGGGATCCTTCGGCGACCCAAGACCCGGTTCAAACCCATCTGCTCGAAATCATTGCTGCAAAGAAGAAACAGCAAAGGCCCGCGCGCGGCAAGAAGCAGGCGCCGGCGAGTCCCGGCAATGTCGTCAATATCATGGATGCGCTGCGCAAGAGCATCGATGCGGACAGGCGCGGCGCCAAACGTCGTTAGCGTTCCACGTCCTGCGGCGTTCAGGCTTTCTGCTTCCTTCGGGTTTTTTCCCATTCGATCGGCGCCGCCGCCAGTCGAAAGTCGGCCCAGGGATCGTTCTTCATGGAATCAAGGCGCGCCAGAGTCTTGGCGATCGTGAAATAGGCGGATCCGATCGCCGGATTGAGTTCGTCCCAGTCGAGCGGAACCGAGACGGGCGCGCCGGGACGTGCGCGCGGCGAATAGGGGGCGACGGCGGTCGCGCCGCGCTGATTGCGCAGATAGTCGACGAGTATCTTTCCACGGCGCTTCGACTTCGCAATCGTGGAAACGAATTTACTCGGACTGTCCTTGGCCATGGCGTCCGCGATGCTTTTGGCGAAGGCCTTCGCTTGCGGCCATTCCGCTTTCGGCGTCACAGGCGCCAGCACATGGAGGCCTTTGCCGCCGGTTGTCTTGACGAAGGCGGTCAGTCCGAGGTCTTGAAGCCGGTCCCGCGTCTCTAGAGCCGCCGCAATGACCGACTCCCATGCGACCTCCTCGCCTGGATCGAGATCCATGATGATGACGTCTGGACGCTCCCAGTCCGACGCCGTCGAGCCCCAGGGGTGAATCTCCAGAGCCGCCGACTGAACCAGCGCGATCAGTCCGTCAAGGTCAGTGATGCTGAGCAGAGGCTCTTCTTTCGACTCTTTTGGATCATTGATGAGAACGATGTTGGGATCGATGGCTTTCCACGGATGCTTCTGGAAGAATTTCTCTCCATCAATGCCGTTCGGACAGCGCAGCAGCGCCAGCGGACGATTGACGATGAAGGGCGCGATATAGCGCCAGACTTCCGAATAGTAATCCGCCAGCCCCTGCTTGGTGACGCCTTTTTGTGGCCAATAGAGGCGATCCGGATGCGTGAGCGTCACGGCGCTTGTCTCCGCTTTCGTCGCGGCTCGTTTAGCTGGCGGCGCTTGCTCGCGTATCACGTCGCGCGCTTTCTTGTCTTCACGCAGGCCGCGAAAGGAGGCGTGCCGAAGCATATGATCGGCGGTCCAGCCGCGAAACTCGATTTCGGCCACCAGCTCTGGCAGCACGTAGCGCACATGACGCGCCGCCTCGGCGCTGAGCCGCGCGCCAAAGGGGCTCGACGATCTGCGCAGCGGCTCGAGTTTGGCGAAAAGCTCACGCGCCATATCGGTCGTGAATCCCGTCCCGACTCGGCCGACATGGCGCAGAACACCGCGCTGATAAACGCCGAGCACAAGCGCGCCGATCGAGCGTCGCGACGCCGTCGACGGCGTGTAGCCGGCGATGACGAACTCCTGCCGAGCGAAACATTTGGCTTTGATCCAGCTCTTGACGCGTCCGGAGCGATAAAGCGAGTCGCGCAACTTCGACACCACGCCTTCGAGACCAAGCCGACAGGCGTGTGACAGCACGACCGCGCCGCTGTCTTCGAAATGAGCGCTGAAGCGAATTCTGGCGTCGGTCGCGTCGCCGAGAAGCCTTGCCAGCGCATTTTTGCGTTCGAGCAGTGCCGCACTCCGCAAATCATAGCCGTCAAGGTAGAGAAGATCGAAGGCCCAATAGATGAAGCGGTCGCAGCGTCCTTCGCTCAAATCCGCTTGAAGCGCTGAAAAGTCAGAGGCGCCCGAATTCGTCTCGACGACGATTTCGCCGTCGATGAGCGCGGCGCCGAGCGGCAGCGCGCGCAGCGCCGCGACGATCTCCTTGCCGAACTTCGTCGTCCAGTCGAGGCCGCTGCGCGAGAGCAGCCGTACGCGTCCCGCCTCAATGCGCGCCTGAATTCGGTAGCCGTCGAATTTGATTTCGTGAACCCAGTCCTTGCCCGAAGGCGCAACGCCGGCGCTCGCCTGCATCGGCGCGACGAAATTCGGCAGCAGCGCTTTCTTCGCGCCTTTTACGCGCGAGGGATCCAAGTGCTGCGCGGGCGCGTCGGTCTCTGCTGAGGAGCTTGTCTTATCCTTGCGGGACGCGGCGTTTTGCTTTGGCAGGGCGCATTTCTTGGAGACTCGCTTCGATGCGCCGTCCGCCACATCGCCGATGGCGCGGCCCTTTTTTACTGAGCGCGGCATTTCTTCAAGAATGTCTTCATCCTCTGGCGTTCGCGCAAAATCGTCTTCGCCTTTGATGAGAAGCCAATTGTCATGCGTCTCACGCGGCCGTCGAGCCATGCGCACGAGGCGCCAGCGGCCGCCAAGCTTCTTGCCCTTCAGTTCGAATTCAAGATGGCCTTTGGCGTAGCCCTCGTGCGGATCGCCCTCCGGAATCCAAACGCCCTTATCCCAGACGATCACCTTTCCGGCGCCATATTGACCTTTAGGGATGACGCCCTCGAAATTGCGATAGTCGAGAGGATGATCCTCGACCTGAACGGCGAGCCGTTTTTCGCCGGGCGCGAGGCTCGGGCCTTTCGCGACCGCCCAGCTTTTCAAAACGCCGTCCATCTCCAGGCGAAGGTCGTAATGCAGCCGCCGCGCGGCATGTTTCTGGATCACAAAGCTGTTGCCGGTCTTTCGAGCGCCTCGCCCCTGCGGCTCACGGGTCGCCGAAAAATCGCGCTTCTTGCGATAATCGGCGAGCGACATGCGTGGTCAGCTCGCTTTCCGGCGCGTCGCGGTTGTTTTGCGAGGCTGAGTCGCCCGCTTTTTGGTCGCTGGCTTGCCGCCCTGTTCGGATAGCGCCGCGCTCTCGCGCAACGCCTCAAGCAGATTGACGACCTTGGCGTCGCGCCCCTTGCGCGGCGGGGCGATCGGCTCGCCCGCGAGCTTCGCCTTCACAAATTCGGCGAGCGCCTGCTCATAGCGGTCTTCGAACCTGGACGGATCGAAGGCTCCTCGCTTCGTGTCGATGATGTGCTTGGCGAGTTTTAGCATCTCGCCCTCGATCTTGATTTCGGGAATTTCGTCAAACGCCTCCTGTGCGGCCCACACCTCATAGTCAAAATTCAATGTGATCGCGAGCAGTCCGTCGCCATAGGCGCTGATCAGAACAGTGCGTGCGCGCCTGAAGAGCGTCGCTTTGGCGATCGCCGCGACTTTGTTCCTGCGTAGGCCTTCACGTATCAGCACGAAGAGGTCGCTTGCATCGCTTTGCGACGGAGAGAGATAGTAAGGCTTGTCGAAATAGACAGTGTCGATTTCGACCCAATCCAAGAAATTCTCGATCGTGAGGGCCTTGTCGCTCCGAGGACGCGCTTGCGCGATCTCTTCCTCTTCGAGAACGACATAATCGTTCTTGTCGACCTCATAGCCTTTCACTTGATCGGCGGGAGAAACCGGCGCGCCGGTCTCGCTGTCGATAAAGGTTCGGCTCAGGCGATGGCTGGTCGCTCGGTTGATCATATGGAAGGCGATCCGGTCGGATGTCGACGTCGCGGAATAGAGCGCGACCGGACAGGCGAGCTCGGCGAGCTTGAGAGAGCCCTTCCAATTCGCTCTCGGCGCCAACGCATACCTCTTACGCTTGCGGGGCCAATGACCACGGCTGTCGGATTACGATTCCGGCGCTCTTGTCCTGTCAAGCTTTTCCGCAAGTTTCGACGCGACCAGCACGCCAAGCGCGGCGCCGATGATCAAATGAAGATGAGGTCCGACCCGTTCGGCGACGGCCTTGGCGGCGACGGGCGCAAGCGACTCGACGGATTTGACCATGTCGCCATTCGACTTGAGCAATTGGTCGACGAAGGAAAGGACCGAACGGTTCTGCGCTTCAAGTTCCGCCGCCGCCGCTCGCGTTTCGAGAGCGCTGAACCGTGCCGCGGTCGCGATATGGACGATGACGGCGGCGATGAGAAATGCGCCGGCGATCACGAGATTTCCCGCGATCGCGCCCCAGATCGCCGTCGCGAAGGCATGGGCCGCGGCCGCGGCGAAGCCGAGTGCGAACACAACCAGGACGAAGACGATCGTGAAACGCGATGCGCCCCGCGTCGTCTTCTCGATGGTTTCGTCAACCCGGTGGAATATGGGATCCAGGAACATGATCACCGCCTGAAGATCAGCCGCGGCCCTTCCATATCGCGCCGACCACAAATCCGCCGGCGACGGCGAGCAGCAGCGCGGTGAGCGGCTGCTCCCGCACCGTATCCTCGACGGTCGCCTTGAATCCTTCGGTCGCTGTTTTGGTTTTCTCCACAATTTCGCGCGACTGCTGCGCCGCTGTCGCCAGCGCCGCGTCGGTCTTGTCGACGGTCTCGTCCACTTTGGCGCTCACGTCTTCCGCGAATGAGGCGGCCTTGGCGGCGGCGTTCGCTGACGCCTTGGCGATAGCATCCTGCGCCTCATGGACCCTATCGGTGACCTGCGATGTAACGCTCATGTCCTCTTCTCCGCTGCTGATGCCGCGCTGGTCGTATACTGAACTAGCGGATCGTTTGATTGTTCCTCTCGAAGCCACGCCTTCGCAGGAACAGCGGTCGCCGAGCGCCTTCCCGCTGGCGATGAGGAGGAGCGCGGCTAGAATCACGCCGATTGGCTCAGTGATCGGCAAGCGCCGGTTGCTACAGTCCGGGAAGGATGTCCTTCTCGTCGTCAGAGCGTTTCGCCTCACCGATTGATTTTTGAAATTCTCCAACAACGATTTGCGCCAATCCCGAGAGCGCGAGATCGGGCGATCGCGTGGCCATGCCGAGGGTCAATTTGGTTTTGCCCATCGCTTGATTGGCGTAGCCGCGCATCTGATCGGAGGCGCCGGACCGCGCCAAATGACCGAAGGCCTCCCACATCGAGTCCTTCACTTGCGCAACGCAATAACTGGAGCGCGTCAATTGCTCGCGATCGCTCACCGTCCCTTCCGGACGAGCCGGCGACGTTTCGCCGCGCGTGTCGTCCTGCTGATAGATCATGGGTTCGCCGTCATTAGACAATGCAACCATCGATTCCATTCTCCAAAAACTCACTTCGGCCTCACGCCAACGCCCGGCCTTCGGATAAAACCGATGGGAGAGCGCTTTGTTCCGAAAGGCGGTTTCCAAGCGTGTCTATCGCACTGGTCCCGCTTGGCGGCGGCGAAAGAACGATTCATGCAAAAATGCGGGATCGCAATTTAGCCGAACGGGTTTTCGACGCCCGGGGGCAAGGCGACGTCAAAGCTTTGGTTGATCGCCGAAAACATTTGGTAAAAGCCCGATAAAACGATGAGTTCGACAAGACCTTCGACGCCGAACGCCTTAATGGCTTCGTCCTGAACGCGCGGCGGAATGTTTTGCCAGGATAATGCCGAATCGAGCACTTGCATGACAAGATCATAGGGCGCAGTCGCTATGCCGCTTACATCCTCGCCCCGCTGCAGCGCGCCAATGAGCGTCGATGGAACGCCCGCCGCTTCGGCGTGCTGAATGTGATCGACCCATTCGAAGGCGGCGCCGGTGTGGCGCGCGACGAAGAGCACGACGAATTGATAGACGTCGCGCGGCAGATGGCCCTCGAACTTCAGGTAATAGCCGAGATTTTCGATCCGTTCGCAAAGTTGCGGATGGTTCATCAGCGCCGCGTAGGGGCCACCGAAACCTGCGCCTTGCGCTTTCCGCCGTTCGACCATGCGGTCGTAAAGCGCGCGATCGGCCGGCGACAGCGTTGAAGGATCGAAGGGCAACTGAGCCATCGGCGCTCTCTCACTCGTGGTAGGAATAGGCAGCAATGGCCTCGGCCCAATCTTTAACCGGCGTCGTGAAGGCCTTGTTGGCCTTGACGTCGATGAGGCAGGGGCCTTCGCCTTGCAGCGCTCTCTCGAATGCGCCGGCAAGATCGTCGGGAGACCGCACGGTTTCGGCGCGAGAACCCAAAGCTTGCGCGAATCCGGCCCAGTCATGGTCGGGCAAGCGCGTGAGTTCGTCGGGCGTAGGGCCTAGTCGATGCGCGCGCAGCCAGACATTGCCGAGCGCCGCATTGTTGATCACGACATAGGTCACCGGCAGCCGGTAGCGCGCCGCGGTGGCGATTTCCATGCCGCCCATGCGCATGCAGCCATCGCCAGTGATGACCGCGACGCGCCGGCGCGGTTGCGCGCATTGGACGCCGATCGCGGCGCCGATCGCCCAGCCCATCGGGCCGAGATTGGTGGCGGAAACGTAAGTTCTCGGTTCGTAGGATTCCCAATAATGCCCGGCGAAGGCGCGATGCGCGCCGGAGTCGACGACCAGAACGCCGTCGCGCGGAAAAACTTTTCTCAACTCGCTGACGACTCGCGCCGGATGAATCGGAACCGCGTCACTGTCGCAGTTTTCCGGATCCTGCAGACGGGGCTTCGACCGAATTTCTGTAACCCATTTCGCGCGCGCGGCGAGCGTCGGCTCAAGCGGCCCGCGCAGGCGATCGCTTTGATCGAGCAGATAACGCAGATAGGCGCCGCAACTTCCGACGACGCCGCCATCCTGCGCATGCGTCCCGATCGCTGCGGGAAGCAAATTCACGCAGATCGAAGCGTCGGGCTTCAGCTGCAGCGCCCAATGCATCGTGTCGCGCTCATTCAGTCCCGATCCCAAAATGATCAGCAAATCGAGCGACGGATCTGTCAACGCGGCGCGGGCGTGATGCGTTCCCGCATAGCCGAACACGCCAAGCGAAAGAGGATGGTCCTCCGGAAAAATGCCTTTGCCGCGCAGCGTCGTCGCGACGGGAATGCGCCACAGTTCGGCGAATTCCTTGAGCGCTGCGGCGGCGTCTGGATGTTCGACGCCCGCGCCGGCGAGAATCGCGACTTTTTCTGGCGGCTTGCCGTCGACGCCTCCCGAGAAATGTCGCAGCGACGAGTCGGCGGCCGCCATCGACAGCGCTTCATAGTCAGTCAGCGCCCGGTCGATCGGCGCATGGCTGACTGAAAGCTCCGCGGCGAGACAATCTCCGGGCAAGGAGAGATGCACCGGCGCGGTCGGTCGGGTGCGAAGCTGCAACAGCGCGTGCTGAAACAAATGCGGCATATTCCTTGGACTGTCGATCGACGAGGAGTAGCGCGTCAGCGGCTTCATAACGGTGACGTCGTCCAGCGTCTGTGGGCTCGCGTCTTGAAACACGCCTAAGCCCTCAAGCACGGTCGCCACTTCGCCGCTCAACAGAAGAAGCGGCGAGCCGTCGGTCTGCGCGGTCGCCACCGCGGTGACGGCGTTGGTCAGGCCAGGGCCGCCGATGCAGAGCGCGGCGCCGAAATTACCGCTCGCCCGCGCATAGCCGTCGGCCATATAGGCGGCGCCGCCCTCTTGCGCGGCGACGATCGGGGTGAGCGCCTTCTGCCTTCCCAAAGCCGGCAGAAAGGGGTCGACGAGCCCGCCGGGCACCATGAACAGATGGTCGAGCCCTTCGCTCGCCAGCGCTTCGAGGATGAAATCGACCCCTAGCGGCATTGAAGCTCCAGTTCAGGATTCGCTCGCCCGGCGCGGGCGGGCCAGTTTTTGATTGCGAAGCATAGTCGAGCGAAAGCTTCGCAATCAATCGAGATTTGCTTGACTGGCTGCGTGCGCCGCTTCGGGGGAGCTAATTCTTTACGTCGATGGCGCGCAGCTCTTCCGATGCGAGCGTCTCGGCTTCGTCTTTCAGCTCGACTCCGGTCAATTGGCGTCGGCGCGCCTCGTTACACAGATAAAGCAGCTTTCTGGTCGCATCGTCATAGGCGAGGCCTTGCGGGCGGATGTTCGACAGACAATTGCGCTCGGCGTCGGAGCGGCCGGTGCGCGGCGCGTAAGTGAGATAAACGCCCAGACTGTCCGGCGAGGAAAGTCCGGGCCGTTCACCGATCAGCACCGCCGCGAGTTTCGCGCCAAGCGCCTCGCCGATGTCGTCGCCAAGCGCCACGCGCCCCTGTTCGGCGAGCACGATCGGCGCCACTTTCCACGATGTTTGATTGAGAGATTGCAGCGCCTTTTCGAGCACCGGGATGGCATGCCGGCGAATCGCACGGGCGGAAAGTCCTTCGGCGATGATGAAGGCGATGTCGTAATCGCCCGCCAAAGATTTCAGCCGCTCGCGGGACTCCTCATCTAGTCTTCGACCAAGGTCCGGGCGCAGCAGGTAGCTGCGCCGATCACGCGCGGCGCTTTTCACGCGAACAGCAGCGAGTCCGCGCGCGGTCAGTTCGTCGAAGAGCGTTTCAATGTCGAGCCGTTCTTCGACGGCGTCTCGCGCCTCGGCATGCGCCAGTTGAAAGTCCAGAGTGGCGCGCGTCGTGAGCGCCGCCCCGGCGCGCGGCAGGAAAATTCGCGCCGGCGTCGCCGAACGTAGTTTCGAAATCATGTCGGCAGGCGCCGGGCGACGATCCGCCATTCTCACGCTCTTTCGAGAAGCGGCGCGAAGGACGCGGGCAGCGCCTGCGGCTGTAGTTCGCCGCGCGCGTCGCTCAGCCCGACCTCAGCGAGCCATTGTGCGAATTCCGGCGCCGGCGCCAGATTTAGCATGCGCCGCACGGCGAGCACGTCATGATAGGAAGTGCTCTGGTAATTCAGCATGACGTCATCCGCGCCAGGAACGCCCATGACATAATTGACGCCGGCGACGGCGAGCAGCGTCAGCAAATCGTCCATGTCGTTCTGGTCGGCTTCGGCATGATTGGTGTAGCAGACGTCGCAGCCCATCGGCAGTCCGAGCAGCTTGCCGCAGAAATGGTCTTCAAGCGCCGCCCGCGTGATCTGCTTGCCGTCGAAGAGATATTCCGGCCCGATAAATCCGACGACCGTATTGATCAGCAGCGGCTCGAACATGCGCGCGACGCCATAGGCGCGCGCCTCCAGCGTCTGCTGATCGCAATTCCAATGGGCGTTGGCCGAAAGCGCGCTGCCCTGACCAGTTTCGAAATACATCACATTGTCGCCGATCGTTCCTCGCCTTAAGGCAAGCGCCGCCTCGCGGGCTTCACGCAGCAGCGCGAGGTCGATCCCGAAGCTTGCATTGGCGGCTTGCGTGCCGGCGATCGATTGAAACACGAGATCGACCGGCGCCTGCCGGGCCATGAGCTGCAGCGCCGTGGTGACATGAGCGAGCACGCAGGACTGCGTCGGAATGTTGAGCGTCTCGCGCAATTCGTCGAGCAAGCGCAAGAGTTCATAGCACTGTTCCGGACTGTCGGAAGCCGGATTGACGCCTATGACGGCGTCGCCGTTGCCAAGCAGAAGCCCGTCGATGGCGCTGGCGAGAACGCCGCGCGCGTCATCGGTCGGATGGTTGGGCTGAATGCGTGACGACAATCGTCCGCGCAGACCGAGCGTATTTCGAAATCTGGTGACGACGCGGCGCTTCGCGGCGATCAGAATGAGGTCCTGGTTGCGGCAGATTTTGGAGACTGCCGCCGCCATTTCCGGCGCGAGTCCGAAGGTCAAAGCCGCGAGCGCTTCCTCATCGGCGGCGTCGGAGAGAAGCCAGTCGCGACATTCGCCGACGGTCTGCGACGCGATCGGCGCAAAGGCGGTTCGATCGTGACTGTCAATGATGAGGCGCGTGACCTCGTCTTCTTCATAGGGAATGAGCGCTTCGTTCAAGAATACGCTCAATGGGAGATCGGCGAGGGCCATTTGCGCCGCGACGCGCTCCGCCGCGCTGGTCGCGGCAATTCCGGCGAGGCAATCTCCCGAACGCAGCGGAGTCGCCTTCGCCATCAGCGTCTTAAGGTCTTGGAACCTATAGCTCGTTCCGCGAATCGTCGTCCCATACATGGCTCGACCTCGAACGACCGTTTCTCAGGCTAAGGCGCCGACGCGAACATGTCACCTTGTGCCGGCAAGGTTTTCCCCAGCGCCGTCTCGGCCCATGGCCTTTGCGCTCGACCTGCGTATACTCGCTGAGCCAAAGTTTGTTTCGTCCCGCCGGCGCCGATGTCATCCCTGACCGCAGACCCCGAAACTCTGATACGCGCGCTGCCGCTCTGGCGTGGGCCGATCGACATCGCGCCCCTGCTCGGGGGCATCACCAATAAGAACTATATCGTCACTGACGGCGACCGGCGCGTCGTCGTTCGCCTTGGCGGCGACATTCCGGTTCACGGCGTGATGCGCTTTAACGAATTGGCGGCGAGCAGGGCGGCGGGCGCGGCCGGCGTGTCGCCGAAGGTTCTTTGCGCCGCGCCGATGGCGATGGCGCTCGAATACATTCCCGGCCGCACCTTTGACGCGCAGGACGTGCGCCAAAACCGCAAACGCTGCGTCGATCTCGTCAAGCGCGTTCACCGTGAACTTGCGCGGCATTTGCGCGGACCGACGCTGGCGTTCAATGTCTTTCACGTCATTCGAGACTACGCCCACACGCTCGTCGAGGACCAAAGCCGGATATTGCCGCTGCTGCCGCCTCTGCTCGCGGCGAGCGAGGTCCTGGAAAAATCCGTCGGCCCGATCGATCTGGTTTTTGGCCACAACGATCTCCTCGCCGCCAATTTCATCGATGACGGGCGGCGTCTCTGGCTCGTCGATTGGGATTATGCGGGCTGGAACACGCCGCTGTTCGATCTTGGCGGGCTCTCGTCGAACAATGGCTTCGACGCCGTGGATGACGACGCCATGCTCGAGGAATATTTCGAAGCTGCGCCTACCGATGCGCTTCGACGCCGGTTCAAGGCGATGCTCTGCGCTTCGCTCTTGCGCGAAACATTGTGGAGTCTTGTCTCGGAAACCCGGTCCGAGATCGATTTCGACTATGTCGCTTATTCCGATCAAAACATGTCGCGCTTCGAGGACGCCTGGGCAGCGTTCCAGCTGATGGAAAAAGCATGACCGACCTTCCACAAAGCGCGCAGATCGTTGTTATCGGCGGGGGCATCGTCGGCTGTTCGGTCGCCTATCATCTCGCCAAGCGTGGCGTTGAGACGCTGCTCATCGAGCGTCATCAACTGACCTCTGGTTCGACATGGCATGCCGCCGGACTGATCGGACAGTTGCGGACCAACGCCAACATCACCAAGCTGCTCGGCTATTCGGTGGAGCTTTACAACCGGCTCGAAGAAGAGACCGGCTATGCGACCGGCTGGCGGCGAAATGGCGGGCTGCGCCTTGCCTGCAACGCCGATCGATGGATCGAAGTCAAACGGCAGGCCACGTCGGCGCGGAGCTTCGGTCTCGACATGCAGCTCCTCAGCGCCAAGGAGGCGCAGGCGCTCTGGCCGCTGATGAATGTCGATGATGTCGTCGGCGCCGCCTTCCTGCCGACCGACGGACAGGCGAATCCTTCAGACATCACGCAGGCGCTGGCGAAAGGCGCGCGGCTCGCCGGCGCAAAGCTGGTCGAAGGCGTCGCCGTCAAGGATTTCATCATCGAGAATGGGCGCGTGCGCGGCGTCGTCACCGATCGCGGCGCGGTCGCTTGCGAAAAGCTGGTGCTCTGCGCCGGTCTGTGGACCCAGCCGCTCGCCGCGCGCGCCGGCGTCGCCGTTCCGCTCTCCGCGGTTCACCATCAATATATCGTGACCGAAAAAATCGACGGCGTGACGAGCGATCTGCCGACTCTGCGCGATCCGGATCGGCTGACCTATTACAAGGAGGAGGTCGGCGGCCTCGTGATGGGCGGCTATGAGCCCAATCCGGTGCCGTGGTCGTCGGGCGTCGTTCCCGAGGATTTCGCCTTTCGGCTGTTGGAAGACGACTGGAACCATTTCGAGCCGATCATGGATCTGGCGCTCGGCCGCGTGCCGGCGCTCGCCGAGGCCGGCGTCAAGCAGATGATCAACGGCCTCGAAAGCTTCACGCCCGACGGCAATTGGATGATCGGCGAAGCGCCGGAGGTGCGCAATTTCTTCGTCGGCGCCGGCTTCAACGCCTTCGGCATTGCGTCAGCCGGCGGCGCCGGCATGGCGCTCGCGGAATGGGCGGCCGACGGCGAACAGCCCTTCGATCTCTGGCCTGTCGACGTAAGCCGGTTCGGCGCGCCGCATCGGGACCCGAACTGGGTGCGGGTGCGGACGCTCGAAGCCTATGCGCGCCATTACAGCATC
Organism: Methylocystis sp.; assembly: GCF_050246715.1. Lineage (NCBI taxonomy): Bacteria > Pseudomonadati > Pseudomonadota > Alphaproteobacteria > Hyphomicrobiales > Methylocystaceae > Methylocystis > Methylocystis sp. The sequence goes on along the minus strand of NZ_JBFWVN010000012.1, from coordinate 30,631 downwards.
GCCTGGCCCTTCGAAGAGTTTACGTCGGGCCGGCCGCTGCGGCGCTCGCCGCTCTATGACCGGCTCAAGGCGAAGGGCGCGTGCTTTGGCGAGAAGATGGGTTTTGAGCGACCCAATTGGTTCGCGGATTTAGCGGCCGGCGAAGCGCCGCAGGATCGCTATTCCTTCGGCAGGCCGGGCTGGTTCGACGCAGTCGGGCGCGAGCATCGCGCCTGCCGCGAGTCGGCGGCGCTCTTCGATCAGACGAGCTTCGCCAAGGCGCTCGTCGTCGGCAAGGACGCTGAAGCGGCGCTGTCCTGGATCGCCGCCAACAATGTCGCCAAACCGCCCGGCGCCGTCGCCTATACGCAATTGTTGAACGCCAAAGGCGGCATCGAATGCGATCTGACGATCGCGCGCCTGGCCAGCGACCGTTACTATGTGGTGACGGGCACGGCCTTCGGCACGCATGACTTCGATTGGATCAGGCGATCGATTCCTCAAGGATTGGACGCGACCCTCATCGACGTAACGTCGGCGAATTCGGCGCTGGCGTTGATGGGACCGCGCGCGCGCGACATCCTGCGATCCTGCTGCGACGATGATTTCTCGAACGCCGCCTTTCCTTTCATGACCGCCCGCGAAATCCGTTTCGCCGGCGCGCCGGTTCTGGCGATCCGCGTTACTTATGTCGGCGAGCTCGGCTGGGAGCTTCACATCCCCGTCGATTTCGCGGTTTCGGTCTATGACGCGCTTATCGAAGCAGGCGCGCCCTTGGGACTGGTCGACGCCGGTTACAGGGCGATTGAATCGCTGCGTCTGGAAAAGGGCTACCGCGCCTGGAGCGCCGACATCGGTCCCGATCATACGCCGCTGATGGCGGGCCTCGGCTTCGCCGTCAAAATGAAATCCGGCGCGCCTTTTCAGGGGAGAGAAGCGCTGGTTGAATCGGCCGCCGCGCCATTGCCGCGGCTTCTCGCCGGCTTCGCCATCGACGATCCCGACATCACGCTGCTCGGACGCGAAACCATCTATCGCAATGGCGCGCGCGTCGGCTGGCTGTCGAGCGGCGGCTATGGCTATTCGATCGGCAAGTCGATTGGCTATGGTTACGTTCGCTGCCCCGACGGCGTCGATCCGACATTCGTTCTATCGGGCGAGTATCAACTCGAAATTGCCGGCGAGCGCCGACCGGCGATCGTCTCGCTGTCGCCGTTCTATGATCCGAAAGGCGAACGCATTCGCGCTTGACCGCCGTTTCTATGCTTCGAGCCGCTGGCCGGCGCCTGACGCCGCCCCGCCGACATCGCGCGGGGCGTCGAACGTCGCGAGCGTTTCCTCGACCGCGTCGAGCGCAAGATCGAGGTCGTCTTGAGAAATGACGAAGGGCGGCGCCAGCCGAACGACCGTGTGATGCGTGGCGGTCGTCAGCACGCCTTTGTCGATCAGGCTCTCGCAAACCTCTCGCGCGCTTGCGTAGCGCGGGTCCAGGTCCACGCCCGCCCATAGGCCGCGCCCGCGAATCTCCTTGATCGCCGGCAGGCGCATCGCGTCCAGCCGTTGCAGCATTCTCGCGCCGAGCGCCTGACTGCGCTCGACCAGCCGCTCGTCGCGAATGACGCGCAGCGCTTCGAGTCCGACGGCGGCGGCGAGCGTGTTGCCGCCGAAAGTCGATCCATGCGAGCCGGGCGTGAAGACGTCCATCACTTCACGCTTCGCGACGAAGGCTGAAACCGGCAGCACGCCGCCGCCGAGCGCTTTTCCGAGCGTGACGCCGTCGGGGACGACCTTCTCATGTTCGTAGGCGAACCACGTTCCGCTCCGTCCCAGCCCGGATTGAACCTCATCGAGCAGCAGCAGGACGCCGCGTGCATCGCATAATCGGCGCAGCTCTGCGAGCCAGCCGTCGGGCGGCACGATGACGCCTGCTTCGCCCTGGATCGGTTCGACGAGAATGGCGGCTGTGTTGGGCGTGACGGCGGCTTCGAAGGCCGCGAGATCGCCAAACCGCGCCGAGCGAAAACCTGGCATGAACGGCCCGAATCCGTCGCGATATTCGTCCTCCGACGAGAAACTGATGATCGTCGTGGTGCGGCCGTGAAAATTGCCGTCCGCGACGACGATTTCCGGATTGGCGATCCCTTTGACGCGATGGCCCCAGCGGCGCGCCGCCTTGATCGCCGTCTCGACCGCCTCGGCTCCGCTATTCATCGGCAGGGCGGCGTCGAGCCCGGTGACTTTGCACAATTCTTCGAGAAAAGGGCCGAGCCTGTCATCGCAAAAAGCGCGGGACGGCACGGCCAAACGCTGGGCCTGTTCGGCAAGCTTGGCGAGGATACGCGGATGAGCGTGACCAAGGCTAACCGCCGAATAGGCGCTCATCATGTCGATATGGCGCCGGCCTTCCACATCCCACAAATAAGCTCCTTCTCCGCGCGTGAGCCTGACCGGCAGCGGATCGTAGTTCGTGGCGATGTGCTTGTTCCTGAACGTCGAGCTACCCTTACCCGAAAGCTTTTGCGCCTGTCGGCGCCAGAGGGAGGCGTGCGGACATTTGCGCCTTTCATGCTTAGATAGGAAGGAGCGACAGAAGGCGCCAGCCGCGCGAGCATGGCGATTATCGGGGAATTAAGATGGAGCCGCGCGTTCCGCATGCCGGCGTTGCCGCTGAAACTGCGGCCCTGCTGCAAAAATTCGGGGTGGACTCTCGCAAGTTCGCGCGTGGGTCGCTGGCCGTTCGTTCGCCGATCAGCGGCGAGATCATTGCGCATGTCGAGAGCGCCGATTCGACGGTCGCGCAGCAGACGATCGCGCGCGCCGAGGCCGCGTTTCGCGCTTGGCGCAATGTCCCGGCGCCGCGTCGCGGCGAATTCGTACGCCTGCTTGGCGAAGAGCTGCGCGCGGCCAAGGCCGAGTTGGCGCGCCTCGTCACGATCGAGGCCGGCAAGATCACGACTGAGGGTCTCGGCGAAGTTCAGGAGATGATCGACATCTGCGATTTCGCCGTCGGCCTCTCGCGGCAACTGCACGGATTGACCATCGCTACCGAACGCCGCGGCCATCGCATGATGGAGACCTGGCATCCGCTCGGCGTCGCCGGCGTGATCACCAGCTTCAACTTTCCTGTCGCCGTCTGGGCCTGGAACGCGGCGCTGGCTCTCGTCTGCGGGAATGCGGTGGTTTGGAAGCCGTCGGAAAAAACTCCGCTTGTCGCGCTCGCGATGCAGGCGCTGGTCGAGCGCGCCGCCGCGCGTTTCGGCGATGCGCCGGATGGGCTGTGCAGCCCGCTTATTGGCGGGCGCGAGATCGGCGAGGCGCTGGTCGAAGATTCGCGGGTTCGGCTCGTTTCCGCGACGGGTTCGACGGCCATGGGCCGCGCCGTCGCGCCGCGTCTTGCGCGTCGCTTTGCGCGATCGATTCTGGAGCTTGGCGGCAACAACGCCGCGATCCTTTGCGCCTCCGCGCCACTCGATCTTGCCGTGCGGGCGATCGCCTTCGCGGCGATGGGCACGGCGGGCCAGCGCTGCACGAGTTTGCGCCGCCTGATCGCGCATGAAGACATTCATGAGGAGCTTCTTGGCCGATTGCGGCGCGCCTATGCGTCAGTTCCGGTCGGCAATCCCCGCGACGGCGCTTCGCTTATCGGACCGCTCATCGACGAGCGCGCCTATGCGACGATGCGCGCCGCGCTCGACGAAGCGCGCGGCGCGGGGGGCGTCGTTTTCGGCGGCGAACGCATGCTTGCTGAAAAATATCCCGAAGCCTTTTACGTGCGCCCGGCGCTCGTCGAGATGCCGGACCAGGCGGAGGTCGTGCGGCGGGAGACATTCGCGCCCATCCTCTATCTGATGAAGTTTCGCAGCCTCGATGAGGCGATCCGGTTGAACAATGATGTCGCACATGGGTTGGCGTCGTCGATCTTCACGGCGCGCCTCGATGAAGCCGAACGATTCATGGCCGCCGACGGATCGGATTGCGGCATCGCCAATGTGAACATCGGGCCTTCCGGCGCCGAAATCGGCGGGGCGTTCGGCGGCGAAAAGGACACCGGCGGCGGCCGCGAAGCGGGGTCGGACTGCTGGAAGTCCTATATGCGCCGCGCCACCAACACGATCAATTATTCCGGCGAACTGCCTCTGGCGCAGGGAGTCAAATTCGATCTGGAGGCATAATCGGCGCCGGCTTGTTTGCAGCCATGCGAGCCTCCAGGCTTACATGGCGTCCGCCGTCGCGCCCGTGGTTTTGCGACGCCGACGACTTAAATGACGAGATGCAAACCTCGATCAGTCAGGGGCTGCGATGAACCAGTCTTCTGCTTCCGCCGACGCCCTTCGGGCGATATTCGCCTCGGCGATTTCGAACATGTATCAGGCCGAGGCGCCACAGTATCGCGCCATGAAAGCTCTTGTGGCTGAGACGAATCGGCAGTGCTTGGCCGATGACCTGCAACTGAAGCGGCGCCTTCTAGAGAGCGGCGAGCTTGAACGACTCGACGTCGAGCGCCATGGCGCCATTCGCATCGGGACCGCCGAAGAGCTCGCGACATTGCGCCGGCTCTTCGCGATCATGGGCATGGCGCCGGTCGGCTATTACGATCTGTCGGTCGCCGGACTTCCGGTACATTCGACCGCCTTCCGGCCGATCGGCGAAAGCGCTCTGCGTGCGAGCCCGTTTCGAATCTTTTGCTCGCTTCTTAGACCTGATCTCATCGCCGATGCGCAGGCGCGCGAGATCGCAGAAAAAATTCTCGCGCAGCGCGACATATTCACGCCGCGCTGCCGGATGCTGATCGATCTCCACGAAACGCGCGGCTTCGATGACGAAGAGGCGCGGGAATTTATCACTGAAGCGACAAAAATATTCCGTTGGAACGGGAAGGCGACGGTCTCGTCCGACGTCTATCGCAGGCTCTATTCGACGCATCCGCTACTTGCCGACATTGTTTGCTTCAAAGGGCCGCATATCAATCATCTCACTTTGCACGCGCTCGATATTGACGCCGCGCATGCTGCGATGATGGAGCAGCACGGCATGAATCCGAAGGCGATCATCGAAGGCCCGCCGCGTCGCTCTTGCCCGATCCTGCTGCGCCAAACGAGCTTCAAGGCGAATCCTGAGCCTATCGAGTTCATCGAGGAGGATGGCCGGCGCACAAGCGGCGCCCATGCCGCCCGCTTCGGCGAGATCGAGCAAAGAGGCGCCGCGCTGACCGCGAAAGGACGCGCGCTTTACGACCGGCTCCTCGCCGAGACTCAGGCCGAGGCTCCGCTCGCGACGGATGGCGGAAATGCGCTTGCCTATCATTCGGCGCTGACCCGACGCTTCGCGGCGTTTCCCGACGATGATGAGGCGCTTCGACGCGAGAAGCTCGCCTACTTCCGCTATTCTCCCGATGCGAAAGCGCGGGCAGGGGAGTTGGCGTCTCGTCCTTCGGTGGACGATCTCCTTCGGATCGGAGCCCTGCGCGTGGAACCGATCCTTTACGAAGATTTTCTCCCCGTCAGCGCCGCCGGCATCTTTCGCTCGAATCTCGGCGATCAGCGCGCGGAAGAGTTCACCGAGCGCGCCGACCGGCGCGCCTTCGAGAAGGCGCTCGGCGCGCCGATCCTTAATGAACTCACGCTCTATGAAGATGAGGAAACGCGCTCCCTGTCGGCAAGCCTAAAGGCGCTTGGCCTCGATAGCGTCGCCGCTCTTCAAGTTTGAACAGGCGCAGTCGGCCGGCTTTGGCGCGGCGGAGAGGGAATGACGATGGACAGCGCGCGCTACCACAAGGCCAGCATCGGCAACCGTCTGCTTCAACCGGAAACGCTGATGCTGAGCTATGGCTACGACCCGGCGCTGTCTGAAGGGGCGGTCAAGCCGCCGGTGTTTCTGACGTCGACCTTCGTGTTTCGAACGGCGGAAGATGGGCGTGACTTTTTTGATTACATGTCCGGCCGTCGTACGCCGCCGGAAGGCGAAGAGACCGGCCTCGTCTATTCGCGCTTCAATCATCCCAATCTCGAAATTGTCGAGGATCGTCTGGCGGTCTACGAACATGCCGAGTGCGGTCTCGTTTTTTCCTCCGGCATGTCGGCGATCGTCACGACGATACTTTCGTTTGCGCGGCCCGGAGAAACGATCCTGCGCAGCCGGCCGCTGTATGGCGGCACCGAAGTTCTCATCGACAAAACCCTGGCGCCGTTCGGATTGACCGGCGTCGGCTTCACTGACGGACTTGACGAGGAGAACATCCGCGCCGCCGCCGTCCGCGCGATGGACGTCGGGCGCATCGCGATGATTTTCATCGAGACGCCGTCCAATCCGATGAACAGCCTCGTCGACATCGCGCTCGTGCGGCGCATCGCAGAGGACATTGCGGGCAAGCAAGGCGCGCGCCCGGTTATTTGCTGCGACAATACGCTGCTCGGCCCGGTATTTCAGTCGCCGCTGCGGCACGGCGCGGATCTCTCGCTCTATTCGCTGACCAAATATGTCGGCGGACACAGCGATCTCATCGGCGGCGCCGTCGTCGGCGATTGCGCGCATCTTAAGGTCATTCGCGCAATGCGCAGCGCGATCGGCACGCAGCTCGACGCGCATTCCTGCTGGATGCTCGGCCGGTCTCTCGAAACGCTGTCCTTGCGCATGAACCGGGCCGCCGAGAACGCCGCGATCGTCGCAAGATTTCTGTCGGGCCATCCCAAAGTGGCCAGCGTTCACTATCCGCCGCTGCTGCCGCCCGACCACCCCCAGCGCATGCTGATGGAGCGCCAGTCCACATCCGCCGGCTCGACCTTCTCATTCGAGGTCGTGGGCGGGCAGGCGGAGGCCTTCGCCTTTCTCAATCGACTCCAGATTTTCAAGCTCGCCGTGAGCTTGGGCGGCTCGGAATCGTTGATCTGCCACCCGACGACCACGGTGCATTCGGGACTGACCGAGGAAGCCCGGCGGGAAATCGGCATCACGCCTTCGCTCATTCGCGCTTCGATCGGCATCGAGCATCCGGACGACCTCATTGCCGATCTCGCCCTAGCTTTTGGCTGAAATGCTCAAGTCTAAGGCGCCTGAAGAAAAAAGGATGCCGCAAGCTTCGCGCCGGGGACTGTTAAATGCGGGGACGCCGACATATTTAATTAGTATCGGATCGCGATCCGAAATCGAGCCGAGGCTGGACAATGAGAGTAGCTACGGAAGAGCGAGACGATCGCACCGTTTTGAGCATCCAGGAAGATCGCATCGATGCGCATAACTCCGGAGAGCTCAAGAATCTGGTGCTGAAAACGCTTGAGGGCGGCGCACACAATGTGGTGATCGATCTCGCGAGAGTTCAATTTATCGACAGCTCGGGTTTAGGCGCCTTGCTTTCTGGCTATAAGAACGCGAATTTGCGCTCAAGCGGATTTGCGTTGGCGGGGCTGCAGCCGCGCGTGAGATCGATGTTCGAGTTGACAAGGCTGCATAGAGTTTTCGACATTTATCCTAGCCTGCAAACGGCGCTGAGCGCCTGAATGGAAATGGGCGGTGGTCGAAATGTGCGAGACGGCGGTCAATCTGGACATCGTCGTTCCAAATGAAACGCGATATTTGCGTTTCGTTGGCGCGGTCGCCGAACAGCTCGCGAAGGAATTGGACATTCAAGAGGATCAACGCGACACCCTCGCTTTCAATCTCAATCTGGCGCTGACCGAAGCCGTCGCCAACGCGATTCAATACAGCGTCGCAGCGCACGCGAAGGACTCGGTTCGGATCTGTCTTTCCGTTAAAGACGCCTATCTTTCCGTGCGCGTGTTTGATCATGGCGGAGGCTTCGATCTTGCCGCCGTGCCGACGCCCGACTTTGGTGAACTTTGCGAACGTGGCCGCGGCATATTTTTCATCCGTTCTGTGATGGACTCGGTTCAATATCGCAAGACGGATTCGGGCAATGTGCTCGAAATGCGCAAGAAGATCGCATAGACCTCCCGTGTTTGGCTCTCCGGAAACATCGGCGCCCGATACATCCCGCACCGCTGACTGGGATGCGTCGGTTCGCCGCTTCCTCAGCCGCGCCGGACGCCGCATCGGACGCGAACTGTCAGCGGATGCGCTCCGCGGGTTGCCGAAGTCCTATCGCTATCTCGTGCCGGCGTCGCGCGCCGCGCGCGACATCGCGCTGATCGAGAGCGGCGAAGACAGCGCGCGCGAAATCGTCGAACTCCGCCCGCTGCGCGGCGCCGGCGACGCGAGCTACGAAATTCGCCTCATCGGCGCGAAGGAGCGTTCGCTCGACGAACTCCTGCCGATACTGCAGAACCTGGGATTGCGCGTCTCGGATCAAATCCGGTTCAGGCTCAATCTTGGCGCCGGTCCGCGGTTCATACGAAGCTTTGCGGTCGAGCCCTCGGCGCCCGGCGCAATGAGCCTCGCGCGCTGCCGCCCGCGATTGTTGCGGGCGCTCGAAGCGGTGCTTGCGGCGGAGGTCGAAAGCGACGGCTTGAACGGCCTGATCCTGGCGACCGGACTCGATTGGCGTCAGATCGATCTTTTTCGCGCTTACTGCAATTATTATCAGCAGCTCGGCGTCCGGCTCGGGCGCGCCCGCATCTATCTTGGGCTTTTACGAAGTCCGGCGGCCGTCGACCTGCTGTATCGTTATTTCGAAGCGCGATTCAAGCCGGATCACGGGAGACGCGACTCGTTTGAGATCGAACTTGAATTGCTCACGCCGATCCGGGCTCAGCTCGTCGACATTCTCGACAAGGTCGTCGACGGCAGCGACGACCGCATTCTGCGCGACCTCTTCAATCTCATCGACGCCACGGTGCGCACAAACTTCTACTTTTCGGGCGAATCGGCGCGAGACTTCATCGCTTTGAAGATCAGCAGTCTCGGCGTCTTCAACATGCCGGCGCCAAAACCAATGGCGGAAATTTACGTTCATTCTCAGTCGATGGAAGGCGTACATCTTCGCGGCGCCAAGGTCGCGCGCGGCGGCATTCGCTGGTCGGACAGGCCGGAGGATTTTCGTAGCGAAATCCTCGCCCTGATGCAGACCCAGATGATCAAGAACGCGCTCATCGTGCCGCAGGGCGCGAAAGGCGGCTTTGTCCTGAAGCTTCCCTATGAGGACGCGACGCAGCGTCAGCGGCTGGGAAAGGAGGCCTATTCGCAATTCCTGCGCGGGCTGCTCGATCTGACCGACAATCTAAAGGATTCGAAGATCATTCGGCCGCCGGAGCTTGTCGCTTATGACGATCCGGATCCCTATCTCGTCGTCGCGGCTGACAAGGGCACGGCGACATGGGCCGACGTCGCCAACGAGATTTCTCAATCTTACGACTTCTGGCTCGGCGACGCCTTCGCGAGCGGCGGCGCGCACGGCTATCACCACAAGAAATTGGGCATTACCGCGCGCGGCGCGTGGGTTTGCGTCAGACGGCACTTTTATGAGCTTGGTCGCGATGTCGACGCCGAACCTTTTACCGTCGTTGGCGTCGGCTCGATGGATGGCGACGTCTTCGGCAATGGAATGTTGCATACGCCAAATATCCGATTGCTCGGCGCCTTCGATGGCCGGTACATTTTCCTAGACCCCAATCCCGACCCGGAGGTTTCCTTCGCCGAGCGCCGCCGCCTGTTCGATATGCCCCGGTCGACTTGGCGCGACTACAACCCGGCGCTGCTCTCGGAGGGTGGCGGCGTCTATCGGCGCGACGCCAAGGACGTTGCGCTCAGCCCCGAGGTGCGCGCCTGGCTCGGCGTACGGCACAGCACAACCGATGGCGAGGCGCTGGTTCGTTGGCTGTTGACGGCGCCCGTGGACCTGTTGTGGATGGGCGGTATTGGCACATATGTCAAAGCAAGTTCGGAGACGAATGACTGCGTCGGCGACCGCGTTAATGATAGCGCGCGGGTCGATGCGTTGCAGCTTCGCGCCAAAATTGTTGGAGAGGGCGCCAATCTGGGGTTCACCCACAGGGCGCGTATAGAATATGCGCTGAAGGGCGGGCGCATCAACACCGACGCTGTCGACAATTCGGCGGGAGTCGATCTCTCCGATCACGAGGTCAATCTGAAGACGTTGCTGCGCACAAGTAGCGATCGGGATGCGCCGGAGCCTGGCGACTGCAACGCGCTTCTTGAATCCCTAACTCATGAAGTCTGCGCGACCGTGTTGCACGACAATGACCAGCAGAGTCTTTGTCTGTCGTTGGACCGGGCGCGTTGTCTCGTCAATCTCGAACCGCTCATGGATATCGCGGCGCAACTCGAAAACGCCGGCTATATCAATACGACTATGGACGCGTTCCCCACGCGCAAGGATGTCGCGGCGCGCGAGACGAAGGAATTGACGCGGCCGGAACTTGCATTGCTTATGGCGAGCGCGAAACTGGCGCTGAAACAGCGGCTGCTTGAAGACGAGTCATTCCTGCAAGGGTCTTGGGCCAATGAGTTTCTGGCGGGCTATTTTCCCGAATATGTGCGATCTCATTTTCCGGACCGGATCAAAAGCCATTCGCTCGCGCGAGAAATCGCCGTCACGGCGATTTGCAATAGAGTGGTCGATCAGGCGGGCGTCCGTATTCTCCTGCTCGGCGAGGGGCTGACGCCGGCGCTGCTCAGCTATGCCGTGAAACTCTACCTCTCCTTCGATCGAATTTTCGAAGGCGACAGATGGCGCGCGTCCTTCGGCGCGCAAGGCCAGTTCGACGCCGCGCAGGAATATGGACTGCTGCTTCAGCTTGAAGACGCTCTTGCCGACATGTGCCGATGGGCGATGCGGCGCGGCTATCGACTGAGCCCGGATGATGAAGAGATTGAACGCTGGCGTTTTGATCTTCGCGACTACCGCGCGCGCGTGGGCGCCGCCGAACCGGCGGATGGGCTGGGAGAGCCCTACTTCAGTCGCCTGGGCGATTTTCCTTTCCTGGTCGCGCTCAGCCGGGAGTCGGGAGAAGACATGCGCGTGGCCGGCGCCTATTTTGATCAGGCGGCCAATCTTTTCGGACTGAAAAAGCTCACCGCCTTTCTGGAGGAGGTGAAGCCGAGAGATCGATGGGAGCAGCAGTTGCAGGCCGCGCTCGACTCAAGGATGAGGGATGCGGCCGCGCGCATCGCGTCCATGCAATTCCTTACCGGAATCGCCGATCCTCGCGCCTTGTTCCGTAACGTCGGCCTCGAATTCCGGCTCGCCGGTCTTGAGCGGCTGGCCTTCAAACTGGAGTCCTCGCTTTTCAACACGCTCACGCCGATTGCGGCGTTCGTCGCTGAGCTGAATGCGCTCGTCGACTCATGCGACGCCGCCTATCGCACCCGAACCGGCGTCCGCGCGGAAGATGAGCGAAGGCGTCAGGGCGTTTCGGCGCAGGCAGGGGTTTCTTAGCCCGATGGAAACGCTGGCCGCCGATCGCGCCATTCTCGACGCCTTCGATGAGGCGCTTTGCGTTCTTGAGTCTTCTGGCGTCCTGCGAACGATGAACCGCGCCGCCGAACGGCTGACCGGCTATTCCGAGCGCGAGCTTCGCGGCCGATCTTTCTTCTCGCAGCTTGTCGCGCGCAACGGCGGCGACCGCGAACCATCGCGGCCGACGCAGGCCCGCGAACGGCTGTCGTTACGCATTCGTCGCAAGGATCGAACATCGATCGACGTCCGCTGCGAGATCGATCCTCTCGGCGACGACGGCGGCGCGCTCATCAAGCTTCGTCCTATCGACGAGGGGTTGAGCGAGGCGGATGCGCTCGACGACATCAAGGAAAAGCTCGAAACAATCTTCGGCGGCATGGCCGACGGCCTTGTGGCGATCGACGAGGCCGGCGAGATATTGCTGTTCAGCAAAGGCGCGGAGAAGCTTTTCGGCTATCGCGCCAAAGAAGCGCTCGGCGCAAACGTCAAGCTGCTGATGCCTTCGCCCTATCGAGAGGCGCATGACGGCTATCTTGCCGCCTATAAGAAAACCGGCGTCAAGAAGATCATTGGCGTCGGCCGCGAGGTCGTCGGAAGACGAAAGAACGGCACGACCTTCCCGATGTATCTCTCGATCGGCGAAATCCGGCTCAAGGGCAAGCGCTATTTTGTCGGCGTCACCCACGATCTTACCAGGCTCAAACGCGCTGAGGAGCAGCTGCTGACCTTTTCCGCCGCCATCGAGCAAAGTCCGATCGCGGTGATGATCGCCAACAAGGATGGCGAAATTGAATATGTGAACGGCCGGTTTGCGACTCTGACCGGCTATCGGCCGCATGAGCTCATCGGCCAAAATCCGCGCATGCTTCAATCGAAGCAGACGGAGAGCGATCAATATCGGCGCCTGTGGGAAAGCATTTCCGCCGGCGTCGAGTGGCGCGGACAGATTCAGGACAGACGCAAGGACGGCGAGTTCTACTGGGCGTCCGAAATCATCACGCCGTTGCGCGACGCCGGCGGCGCAATCACCCATTATCTCGCCATCCAGCAGGACATCACCGAACAGAAGCGCGACAAGGAGGCGCTGCTCGAGAGCGAGCAGCGCTTCCGGCAGATCGCCGACATGGCCGGCGAGTGGCTGTGGGAGCAGGATAAGGACGGCCGCTACACTTACTGCAGCAGCGCGGTCGAGGACGTGTTGGGGATGAGGCCCGAAGAGGTCGTCGGCAAAACCTATCTTGACCTCTTCGCCAAGGAGCCTGCGAGCGGCGCCGTCGTAAAGAGCGCGGGCGGGCGCATCGCGTCGCGTCGGCCGTTCCACCACGTCGTCAACCATTATCGGCATAAAAACGGCGGCGACGTCTACACCGAGTCGACCGGGGCGCCGGTTTTCGACGAAGACTGCCGGCTCATCAAATGGCGCGGCGTCGACCATGACATGACGGCGCGCAAGAAGTTCGAGGACGCGCTGCGCGTGCGCAATCGCGCAATCGAATCCGTGCCGATCGGAATCGCGATCTGGGATGCGCGGGCGCCCGGCGTTCCCAATGTCTATGTCAATCCGGCGCTCTCCCGGATCACCGGATTCGCCCGCGAGGAACTGCTTGGGCACAGCATGCATCTGTTGCGCGGGCCAGAGACCGATCCCGCGGCGATCGAAGAGATCCGCAACGCCATCGCGCATCGCAAGAGCTGTCAGGTGACGGTGAAATTCTACCGCAAGGACGGCGTCTCCTTCTGGGATGAATTGCTCATCTCGCCGGTCGCCAATGAGGCGGGGCGCATCACCCATTTCGTCAGCGTTCACGCCGATGTTTCCGAGCGGCGCCGGATCGAGGAGAGCCGCCATGAGCTCGAAATCGCCAGGCACATTCAGCTGTCGCTGCTGCCGAGCGCGCCGCTGCGCACGCCGCATATGGAAATCGCCGGAATCTGCGTGCCGGCGACGCATGTCGGCGGCGATTATTTCGACTATTTCGAAAATTCCGGCGTGATCGACATCGTTATCGCCGACGTTTCCGGCCATAGCGTCGGCGCCGCGCTGATCATGACCGAAGTGCGCAGCACGCTGCGCGCCGAGACGCGGCGGTCGACCAACGCCACATGCGGCCCGGCCGAACTTTTGCGCGACCTCAATGAGCTGCTGCACGAGGATCTGTGCGCCTCGGACCTCTTCATCACGATGTTCTGTTGCCGGTTCTCGCCGCAGACGTGCATGCTGCAATACGCCAACGCCGGCCAGAATCCGCCGCTGCTGCTGCGCGCCGGAGGCTTGGCGTGCACGCAGCTCGACGCGGATGGCCTGGTGCTCGGGGTCATGCGCGGCGTCGATTTCAAGGAGGGGAACATCCAACTCGCTCCGGGCGACAGGCTGCTGTTCCACACCGATGGAATCACCGAGACGCAAAACCGCCAGCGCGACTTCTTCGGGCTCGAACGCCTGTCCGCCTCTTTCATGCAGCATCGCGACCTTTCGCCGGGCGACCTCATCAAGGCGACGCTCGCCGACGTGCGCGCCTTTCGCGGCGAGGCGCCCGCGTCGGACGACATCGCCATGGTGGTGGCGGAAGTGCGCTGAACCGTTTGCTCGGGCCATGTCATTCCCGGCAGGCCGAAGGCCTGACCGGGAATCCGGAGCCAATTCAGAAATGCTGGCTTTGCTCTGGATTCCCGATCGCGCTTCGCGCGTCGGGAATGACAGACCCGTTCAAACGGATGCGCCAAAATGGGCGCGCGAAGAGTTCCCGGCGCCGTGAGGCGCGGGGGCGAGCGGTCCGGGACGCCCCGGCCGTCGCTGGCCGCAGCGCTAAGAATTGTCTTCGACTGCCGGTTTCTCCCGGACACGGATCGCGTCGTCTCGCCGCCTCCGGGCTGAGGGAGCCGCTCCCCATCGTTCGGGTAACCGACGCCTGCGCCATCCTCGGATATTGTGGTCCGGGCCTTCAAAGCCTGCACATGAGTTTCGTTCGAGCCTTGCGGCTCTTCGAAGGGGCTCATGCGTCTCCGCGCAAAGGAGAGAAGCCCAAACCGGCGACGCGCCGCCGGACCAGGGAACGAGGGTCGTTCGTCCCGCCGGATCCGTCCCTCGCCGGCGCCGCCCGACCCTGAGCCGCGCCCTCGCTTGACGAAGGCGAGAGGATGATAGGAATTTATTCGCATTTATATACTTGACAAAAGTTGGGACAATGGTAGGATTGCAGTCATAGGGAGTCGCCCATATGACCGCTGTTTTCCAAAACCCCATCTTTCAGGACGAAGACAAAGCCCGCGAGGCGCTTGAAGGCGTCCGCTGGCCCAATGGCGCGATCTGCCCTCACTGCGGCAACGCTGACCCTGACCGTATTGCGCTCATTGCTGGCAAGAAGCAGTCGCATCGGCCTGGCCTCCGTTATTGCCTAGAGTGCAAGAAACAGTTCACCGTCACTGTTGGCACCGTGTTCGAGCGCAGCAAAGTCCCCCTCACAAAGTGGTGGATGGCTGCGCATATGTTCAATTCTGGCAAGAACGGCGTTTCGGCTCACGAAATTCACCGCTCGCTTGGCGTCACCTACAAAACCGCTTGGTTCATGATGCATCGCTTGCGCGAGGCTATGAAAGACCTTGCGCCCGCGCCCATGGGCGGGGAAGGCCAGAGCGTCCAAGCCGACGAAACCTACTACGGCAACTCTTCGAAGCGCGCCAAGGGCTACAAGAAGGGCCACAGCCATAAAGCTGGCGTCGTCGCTCTTGTCGAACCCAAGGGCCGCGCCCGCGTGTTTCACGTCAAGAGCGCCACGGTCGAGACAGTGCGCGAGATACTTGTCACGAATGCCCATCGCAAGTCAGAACTGCATACGGACGAAAGCCGCCTTTATATCAAGGTCGGCAGAGAGTTTGCTGCGCATAAGACCGTTGAGCACGGCATGAACCAGAGCGGCTATTACGTCGGCGACGAAGGCCAAACGACAAACGCCGTCGAGAACTTTTTCGGCAACTTCAAGCGTTCAATGAAGGGCACTTATCGCTTTTGCAGCGAGCAGCACCTACAGCGCTATTTGAACGAATTTGAGTTTCGCCATAACAACCGCACCGCCCTCGGCGTAAACGATGGGGAACGGACGGCACTTGCCATGAAGGGTATAGAAGGCAAGCGCCTGACGTATCGGCCAATTAACTAAACTTAAAAGCAAAAAACATTTCGCTAAGCACTTCTTAGTGTGGAGAAATCGCCGAAATGGCACGTGAAATCCACAGACCTCCACCTTGAGTTGTACAGATTCAGATATATTGGAACGATTTCGAATCGGTCGAGAGACCGGCCCGCTTCTCATTGGCCTGAGAAACCTTGAAGCGGGCCGGGAGACCCGTAACCAATGAGGCTACGAGAAAATGAATCTGCTAAATCCGAATCCCTCTGTCGACTCACCTATCATTGTAAGCTGGTGGGGCGCTAGCAAAACAAAATATGATTTCCAGCTTCACCCTATCGGCGTGCGCTACGATGCCAGAGCCGGAGTCTACATATTCTGTAAGCTCGCGCCAAATTTGCGATGGGACGCGGTGTATGTCGGCGAGACGAATGATTTTAGCGGTCGTATCGCCGACGACCTTCCGTGCCATCACAATTGGCAGAGCATTCGAGCCGCTGGCGCAACCCACATATGCACCTTGCATGTGCCCGGCGACGACGCCTTGCGATTGAGAATCGAAACCGATCTCCGTCATGGTCTTACCCCGCCATGCAATCGTCAATGATTGGTTAACGCTTGGCGTCGGGGCTCGTTCCCGACGCCTTTCTTTTGGGTTTCGAAGCTGGCTGTTCTTGTGCAGACTTTTTCTTGCCGACCTTCATATCGTCGTGAAGTTTCGGCGGCTGGCGCAGAAGTGCGCGCATTAGGAGCTTTGTTTCGTCGATAAGGTCGCTTGCCATGTCCATAGTATCTAAATCATCCCGCTTAAAGATCAAACGGGCCAACAGCCACATTGATACGCTTATCAAGCATTCTGCCCCACTTTCCAGAGACCTGTATGAGATTGGGGTCGAAAGGGCGCGCACCCATGTTTTGTTGGCTAACCCTGATTGCTTTGAGCTTACCTACAGACCCAAAGAGCCAATCTCTCAGCTTTTCGGCTGCATCATCGGGGATGCAGTCAACAACCTCAGAGAATCTCTGGATTACTGGATCACAGCTGCCATTATCGGAGCAACTGGGGCTACCGGGGTTACCGGGAAACAACCTAACTTCCCGTTCCATGATAAATGGGAAGACTTTAAAGCCACCGGCCGTTATCGTTCGGTAGAGAAGGCATTCCCCGACCTTGCAGACTTTATTTTTACAAACGTACAACCGTGCAGGGACATGAACCTCGACCTCTGGGCTATTACCAGCCTCTGCAACGACAACAAACATAACGATTTTGTGCCAATCGTCTCCATTGCTTGCGTTGCAGGCATAAACGCCACGATCGGGACGAATCGAATGAAAGACTGTGCGGCTGGCGGGAACGCGGACAAACCAATCAAACTTATTATGTCCAACTCCCCAATCGCCATAGAAAACAATTTCAGCACGACCGCTGATATAAAGTTCCCAAAAGGGGCTGTTTTCGAGAATCAGCCTGTTATCCCAACTCTCCTTCACCTCTCTCAGGTCACGACGAAGACGATCGATGCCCTCGACAGGTTCATAGAGCCTTACATTAAGTGAAGCACTCTCACTCACGATGCGCCTCCTAACTCAGGCGACGCGCTTACACACTTGACCATTCGGGGAGCCAGCCGCTTTCGCGACGGTCACGAATCTAGGACTACGCTCCTACTTTTGTCAAGTATATAAATGCGAATTTATTCCGGTGGTGTCAATAGGGCCCGTCGGCGTGGAGGACTCCGCGTCCAGGTTAACAGGGCGTCATCTCACCGCGTCATGGCCGCGCTTGTCGCGGCCATCCACGCGCTCACACGACGCAAATGTGAGCGCATGAGTCGGACATGGCGTCTCCTGGCGACGCATTTCGCGATGTCTCGGCGTGGATGCCCGCGACAAGCGCGGGCATGACGGCTGAAGGTAGGCAGAAATTAACCCGAGTTCGAAGGCCTGCGCGTCTTCGTCTCCCATTGAAGGTAGTGACAAGCGGCGCTAACGGGTAATCGGGCAATTTGAAGTTCGCAAAGCGACGGCTGTTCGTCGCGGCTCACATGCTGGCGCCGCTAACCGCCCCGCTTTGATGGCGTTGCGCGTTTCGATCGGCGTTGGCGTTCCGCGTAAATCTTCGCTTCGTCGAAATGATTTTCGTGGCCCCTTATTTTCATGAAGTGCGCGCAATCCGACAGACAGTTCAGCAGTCGCGGCGACGCCTCGGGAAGTCTGGTAATCAGCTCGATCAGTCTTGCGATAATTTTCTGATTGGCGATGTCCTCGTCGGGCGGCGCTTTTCCGGACGTGAGAATATGCGCCGCAATCTGCAGGATGCTCTCTTCCGATATCAGAATATGTCGCTCTGACGCCTTGGCCATTTATGATCCTGCTGCGCGTCCAGGAGAGAGTCGGCTGCCAAAATCTCCATAGGACGTCTGATGCGTTATTCGTTTGAACGCTTCGTGCGAGCCGGAGGCTCGCGGTCCAGATCGCCCGGGACCGACTTTGCGTTTAAGGGCGCTCAAGGCCGTCATTGCGAGGCGCGCAGCGACGAATCAATCCAGAATCGCAGGCGGATTCTGGATTGCTTCGCCTCCAGCTCGCAATGACGACTCCCGTGGCTGTCCGCGCTTCCGGATGCGTAAGCGCGTGAGACGACAGCCTAGCTCTTGCTTTGCCTCTTGACTCGACGCTGAATCAGCCAATTTCACATTTGTGCCCGTTGCTGACGGGGAGTGAAAACAATGCCTGTTTTTCGTATTCGTGAAGTCAAATTCATTGAGACCGAAGGCGGTCACGTCAAGCTTAAGCCCTTGCGCGAATATGAGCGTGAATCATCCGGTGCGGCCAGCGTCGTCGCCGAGGTCAGCCGCTTCTTCGAAATGGAGCTCTCCAGCCCGACGGCGCTCGACGTCGTCGATTTCGACGAGGTGATCATTCTCGATGAAAAGGGCGCGGTGATCGCGCGCTTCGGCGTCGCCGATTTCTGGGAGCAGGAATGGAACGCGGTCGCCGCCAAGGGCGACGCCATGGCCGCGAAAAGCGACGCCGCGCCGATCGCGCGTTCGGCTTAAGGCGATGCTATGAAATAGCTGAACCGGTCACAATAGCTTTGGCGAGCCTCCAGGCTCGCTTGGGCGCCAACAAGCCGGGGTTGGCGCGTTTAATTCGCTGCGCCGACTAGAGCGCGCTGCGAAACGCGGCTTCGACGGCGGCGATGTCAATTTTCACCATGCCGAGCATCGCCTGAAAGGCGCGCGCGGCGGCGGCGCGATCTTCATCCATGAACATGCGCGGCAGGGCTTCGGGCACGATCTGCCAGCAGATTCCGAAACGGTCCTTCAGCCAGCTGCATTGGATTTCGGCGCCCCCGCCCTCGAGCAGCTTTTCCCAAATCTCGTCGGTCTCGCGCTGATCCTTGGTCATCACCGAGATCGAAAAGGCCTCGTTGTGGATCGTGTCGCGACCCATGTTGAGCGCCTGATAGGGCGTCCCGGCGAGGGTGAAGGAGACCAATACCGCCGGCCCGTTCGGCTCGCGGCGGAAGGCGCCTTCGAAATTGGAATCCGGAATGACCGAAACATAGAAGCGCGCCGCTTCCTCCGCCCGATCCTTGAAGGCGAGACAGGTTCTGACTTTCGGATTCATGGGTGCTCCTTGCGATTATTTCGCCGCTGTCATTCTCGACGCGCGCTTGGCGCGCGATCGGGAATCCAGAGCTTCTCCAACATGCGTATTGTGACTCTCGATTCCCGATCAGGCCTGCGGCCTGTCGGGAATGACATTCCCCGCGACACTTACGCTTCGAACGAAAGACTGGACAAGACTGATAAACGTTGATATCAACATAACGCCGCGTTGTCAAAAAAGCCATGTCGAAGAAACTGCCGATCGAGGTCGTTCATGAGGTTCGCGACGCCTGTCTCTGCCTTGCGACGCAACGCGCGGCGCGTCGCTTGGCGCGGCGCTTCGATCGCGCCTTCGCGGCGCTGGAACTCACCAATGGGCAGTTTTCTCTCATGATGGCGCTCAATGCCCCGCAGGCGCCGACATTGGGACGGCTCGCCGAGTTTCTCGCGATGGACCGCACGACCCTGACCGCCGCGCTGAAATCGCTTGAGCGGCGCGGACTGGTCGAAACGCGACTCGATGAGAAGGACCGCCGCGCCCGCCGACTGTTTCTGACGGATGCGGGTCTTGAGAAGCTCGCGGCGGCGCTGCCGATCTGGCGGCGCGAACATGCCGCGCTCGACGCTGAATTGTCGCAAAGCGAAGGCCAAAAGCTTCGCAAAGCGCTGCGAAAGTTAGGGGCTGAAACTCACACTGAAGGAAAGGACTCCCAGCATGAACGCCAATGTTGAGAAAAATACCCCGTGCCTGCGATCGATCACGCCGCATCTCATTTGCGCCGGCGCGTCCGACGCGATCGAGTTTTATAAGAAAGCCTTCGGCGCCGAAGAGACCTTCCGCCTGCCGGGCGCGGACGGAAAACTGATGCACGCCTCGGTGAAGATCGGCGATTCGACGGTGATGCTGGTCGACGAAATGCCGGAATGGGGCGCGCTCGGGCCGAAGGCGCTCAAGGGAACGCCGGTCACGATTCATCTCATGGTCGACGATGTCGATTCTGTCTTCGCGCAGGCCGTCGCCGGAGGCGCGACGGTGAAAATGCCGGTCGCCGACATGTTCTGGGGCGACCGCTACGGCCAGGTGATCGATCCCTTCGGCCATGTTTGGTCGATCGCGACCCATGTCCGCAATTTGACGCCGGAAGAGATCGCGGCGGCGGGACGAGAGGCGATGGCCAAGGGCTGCGCCGAGGCGACAGCCTAGCGCCAAGGCGAACGGCGGATCGGCGCGCTTGCGCCGATCCCTGCGCCGGTCGCGTCGCTTCTAGCCCTTTCGCCCGGTCTGGTGTAGGCATCCGCTTGCATGAGCACTGACGATGGCAAGAAGCGCGGCATGTTTTCCCGCCTGTTCGGCGGCGGCCAAAACGAGTCCGCGCCCGAAACGCCGGTCGAGGCGGCCCCCGAGGAAGAAAAGCGCTCCTGGTGGTCGCGGCTCTCCGGCGGGTTGTCGCGCACCTCGCAGGCGATCACCCAGGGCGTCGCCGACGTTTTCACCAAGCGGAAGCTCGACGCGCTGACGCTCGAAGAGCTCGAAGACGTGCTGCTGCGGGCCGATCTCGGCGTCGGCGCCGCGACTCGGATCACCGAGGCGGTCGGCAAGGCCCGTTACGAGCGCGACATCGACGCCGAGGAAGTGCGCGCTATTCTCGCCAGCGAAGTCGAGCGCGTCCTCGCGCCGGTCGCCGCGCCGCTGATCGTCGACGAGAGCAAGAAGCCCTTCATCATCCTCGTCGTCGGCGTCAATGGCTCGGGCAAGACGACGACGATCGCCAAGCTCGCCGCCAAATGGCGCGGCGAGGGCAAGTCGGTGGTGCTCGCGGCGGGCGACACGTTCCGCGCCGCGGCGGTTGAGCAGCTTAAGGTCTGGGGCGAGCGGCTCGGCGCCGAAGTCGTTTCGGGCGCTGAAGGCGCCGATGCGGCGGCCCTCGCCTTTGACGCGATCCGGCGCGCCAAGGAGCAGGGCGCCGACATTCTGCTCATGGACACGGCGGGGCGGCTGCAAAACCGCGCCGAACTGATGGCCGAGCTTGAAAAAATCGTGCGCGTGATCAAAAAAGCAGAGGCCGAAGCGCCGCATGCGGCGCTGCTGGTTCTCGACGCCACCGTCGGTCAAAACGCGCTGCAGCAGGTCGACGTCTTCGAGCGCGTCGCCGGCGTCACTGGCCTGGTGATGACCAAGCTCGACGGCACGGCGCGCGGCGGCATTCTGGTCGCCATCGCCGAGACCTATGGACTGCCGATCCATTACATCGGGGTCGGCGAAGGCGCAGATGACCTTGAGCCCTTCGAGGCGCGCGACTTTGCGCGGGCGATCGCGGGGCTTGAAGAAACGGCGGATGCGGAAAGCTAAAGACAGATGACGCAGGAAACGGCCGTAGCGGTTAAGAAGAAGCTCAATCCCTGGCTGAAGCTCGCGCTGGAATTAGGACCGCTGCTGCTGTTCTTCGTCGCCAACGCCAAATATGGCATCTTCGCCGCGACTGGCGTGCTGATGGCGGGCGTCGTCCTTACTCTCGCTGTTTCTTGGGCGATCACGCGGCACCTGCCGGCGATGCCGGTCGTCACCGCGGCGATGGTGCTGGTGTTCGGCTCGCTGACCTATTTTCTGCACGATGAAACCTTCATCAAGCTTAAGGTGACGATCCTTTACACGCTGTTTGGCGCCGGCCTCATCGGCGCGCTCTATTTCGGCAAGCTGCTGCTTCCGATCGTCTTCGACATGGCGATCCATATCGATGACGCCGGCTGGCGCAAGCTCACCATACGCTGGGGCCTGTTCTTCTTCGCCCTCGCCGGGCTGAATGAAGTTCTGCGCCGCGTGCTGACGACCGACGCCTGGGTAAATTTCAAGGTCTTCGGCATATTGCCGCTGACGATTATCTTCGCCCTCACTCAGGCGCCGCTGATCATGCGCCATGAAATCCGTCGCGAGGACGAAGATACGGAAGTGCATTTTTGAGGTTAAGTCGGCGCCGCGAATTAAATGCAGCAACTCCGGCCTGTTCGCAGCGATGCGAGCCAGGAGGCTCGCGGTCCGTCGCCCTTGGACCGCGAGCCTCCTGGCCCGCCAAAGCTACTATGACCGACTCAGTTAATTCGCAGCGCGCTCTAACCGACGGCCTCCATCATCAAGAGCGCAGCCGTTTGGGCGATCGAATCGCTTAAGCGGCGTTCGATCTCGACATCACACTTGGCACTTGCCTTTCGTCGCCCGGCCACGCCGAAGTTCATATAGGATTTCAGGCATTTGATTGCAGTCGACCGACGTGCGGGTTGCAATCGCGGCGCGTTCGGGCGAATAGAGTCGCAGGCTTTTTCCGGGGTCGAGTCGAATCATTGCCCAGTCTCATCCGCTTTCTGGTCGTTGTCGCCGCTGTCGTCGCCATCGTCTACGGCGCCATGGTCGCGCTCGTCTCCTATGTGACGCCGCAGCCGCGCCAGATGACTTATACGATTCCAGCGCAGCGGCTGAACAAGTGAGCGCGTCATTCTCGATGCGCGCAGGGCTATCGCGAATTCGGCAAGTGAAGAGACGCAGCGGCGCAGGAGTTCGGGTCAGGCATGCGGCCTGACGAGGATCGACATTCGAGGATCTGAGCGCATGACGCCCGGCGCTTCCCGCCAGCTCGACGCCTTTCTCGACATGCTGGCCGCCGAACGCGGCGCGGCGCGCAATACGCAGGACGCCTATCGGCGCGACCTTTCCGATTACATCGCGCATCTTTCGGCAAACGGCGGCGATCCCGGCGCGGCGACGACGGAAGAGATTCGCGCCTATCTTGCCGCATTGGCGCCGCGCGGCATGTCGGCGGCGACGGTGGCGCGGCGGATTTCGGCGATTCGCCAGTTCCACAAATTTCTCTATGTCGATCGCCATCGCGGCGACGATCCCGCGGCGGCGCTCGAGGGACCGCGCATGCGGCGCAGCGCGCCGGGCGTCTTCTCCACAGCGGAAATCGACCGCTTGCTCGCCGTCGCCGGCGAAGGGCTTGACGATGAGCGCCGGCCGGCGCGCGACCGGCTGCAGGCGACGCGGCTTTATGCGCTGCTCGAAACGCTTTACGCCACCGGCCTGCGCGTCTCCGAACTCGTCTCGCTGCCGAAAAGCGCCGCGCATGCACGCGATCCTTTCATCGCCATTCGCGGCAAGGGCGGGCGCGAGCGCTTGGCGCCGCTGACCGATCGCGCCCGCCGCGCGCTTCTTTCGTACCGCAAGCTGCTTGAGGCGACGGCGCCCGAGCGCGCCGCATCCGCCTTTCTCTTCCCCGCCGACAGCGACAGCGGCCATCTGACGCGCCAGGCCTTCGCCCGCGAACTCAAGGCGCTCGCGAGCGCCGCCGGCCTGTCGGCGTCCGCCATGCATCCGCATGCGCTGCGTCACGCTTTTGCAAGCCATCTGCTGCAGAATGGCGCCGACCTGCGCGTCGTGCAGGAGCTGCTCGGCCACGCCGACATTTCAACGACGCAAATCTATACCCATGTGCTCGACGAGCGCATGCGCGCCATGGTGCGCGATCTACATCCAATGTCGGAAGCCGCGGAAAAAACGCGCTGAGCCGACTCGGGCATTTTCCCGTTGAATGTCGAGATGCGCTCAACGTAAGCTTTGCGCGCATTTTCGCGACCGAGGAGCTGGGCGATGGCGAAGAACGCGATGGACTTTCGACCGGATGAAGAAAATGTCGCCTATATCGGCGCCGGCGTGACGCTCAAGGGCGAAATCTCGGCCTCCGATCTCATCATCGTCGACGGCGCGATCGAGGGCGACGTCTCGGCGCGCGTCATTCAGGTCGGGCAGGGCGGCGTCATTCGCGGCAATGTCAGCGCCACCGAAGCCGACGTCAGCGGCTGGATTTCCGACCATGTCGAAATCAAGCAATTGCTCGTCGTTCGGGCCAGCGGGCGCGTCGAAGGCAGGATCACCTATGGCGAGATCGAGCTGGAGAAGGGCGCCGTCATCGCCGGCGAACTGACGGCGCTCGAGGATTATCGCGCCGCCAAGCCCGCGCCGGCCGCGAAAGCAGGCGGCGAACGCGCCGAACGTGTCGAGGTCGCGGCCGTGCCGCCCAAGTCAGCGAACTTGCCCTCGACCTCGTCGATCGAGCGCATCAATGAGGCGGTGCGCAGCGCCTCGGGCGCCAGGGCCGCCAAGCGGTCTCTGTATCTGGCGGCTGAAGGCGACGGCAAGCGCGCCGCGACGCGCACGCTCATCGGCCGCAAGACGTCCGCGCGCGGCTGAGACTTTTGCTGGCGGAGCGAAGCTTCATTGATTGAATTGATTGGCCGGCGACGCCGCGTCGCAAGGCTGTCTCAGCCCGTTCTCGCGCTTGTGCGGGGGGAGCCGGCGGTCTATAGAACGCTCCTTCCCGCTCCCTTCGTCTAGCGGTCTAGGACGTCGCCCTCTCACGGCGAAAACAGGGGTTCGAGTCCCCTAGGGAGCGCCAATAAAATCAATGTGTTAGCATTGGATTTTGGCCTCGATAGCCCGCCATACGGAAAAAATACGGAAAAGCTGCTCCGGAACGCCGGTGAATTTCGGCGGACGCAGCGCCTATGAACCCCGTCCCGCCCTCGAAAAGGCTGGCGTGATCTTTGTCGACGAAAATGGCGAAGGGCCAGGCGTCAGGTTGAGGAAGCGCAGGTAGTTAGTTGCGCACCCGACCGCGGATTAGCGCTTCGCGGCCATGCCATTGGCGCACCCCGCCTTTTTAACGATCGCGGACGACCGACAGTTTTGTCGCCTTAGTTGCCGGTAGCGGGAGCCAGCTCGTATTTTTCCATAGCCTCGTCGCGCAAGCAGCGCGAAAAGGCTACGTCCAAAGCCACTGTGGTTTGCTGTGGCGGCATGCTCGCAAGCTGACACTGTGCGGCGCTAAGGCAATACCTTTCTTGTAACCGTCGTTGGGCGATTGTCGTCTCGACGGTCATCGGCAGATCCGACTTAGTGAGCAAGGCCTGGTTGGCTTGGGTGTAATCAGTTAGCGCGGCAACACGGCAAGCGTTCCGTTGGTCTGTCGCA
Organism: Methylocystis sp.; assembly: GCF_050246715.1. NCBI lineage: Bacteria > Pseudomonadati > Pseudomonadota > Alphaproteobacteria > Hyphomicrobiales > Methylocystaceae > Methylocystis > Methylocystis sp. The sequence continues at coordinate 5,521 of NZ_JBFWVN010000012.1, read as the reverse complement.
CTTGCGCTTGAGGCCAAGGCCACGAAGACGATGACTACTGCGGCGATAAATACGCCACAGAAAAATCCGATCACACCGCCAACATCCCTCTCCATCGCTTAAACGGTTCCTCCCTCGTCGATGCAGCCCACTCTTTCGACGAAAGCTGAGTCGACCTTTCTACATAGCCAATGGGCGTCTTTATACTGTGCTTTCATGAAGGGCCACAAATCGGCATGACGACTCGCTTGCTCGTCGCTGCGCTTGCGGCAATGACCTCTGGCGTCTGCTTGGCCGACATCGTCGGGCGAGCGTCAGTGATAGACGGCGATACAATCGAAATTCAGGGACAGCGCATCCGCCTCCATGGGGTCGATGCGCCTGAGAAGGGGCAGCCGTGTTTCGACGCCGCGAACCAACCCTACCGCTGCGGGCAGAACGCAGCGGTGGCTCTGGACGAACTTATCGGACAGTCGCCCGTGTCGTGCCGGGAGAAGGATGTCGACCGCTATGGGCGGACCGTCGCTGCCTGCCGGGTCCGCGGCGAGGATGTAGGGCTTTGGCTGGTCAGAAGCGGCAACGCCTTCGCGTACCGCCGCTATTCGTCGGACTACATTGGCGCGGAGCAGGAGGCCAAGAATAACCGTCGCGGCGTATGGGCAGGACATACACAAGCGCCTTGGGAGTGGCGCAAAGAGCAACGCCATTCCGCGCGATAGCCGCTGCGACCGCTCGCGGCGGGGAGTCCGGTCAGCGCTGAAGCAACAGCGGGTTCTGTCTTGCCGTCTATCACCGCACGATAAATCTACAATGATAGGAATCCCGGCTAAGGAGCAAAAACGATGACAATCAATCTTGATCGGATTTTCGCGGCAGGCTGTCGAAGGAGCCTCTGCCGGGCGCTGGGCATTTCGCTCGTGATAGGATTTGGGCAGCTGGCGGCTGGACCGGCTGCTGCTCAGTTCAATCCCGATGCGCTCGGCCTGCCGCCGTTTGGCACCGATCTGCCGCCATCTGGCGTCGATCTGCCGCCGTCTGGCGTCGAGGGACGTGTTCCGCAAAAGCGATACGGCCAACCCGCGCCAGGTTATCGTCGCTCCCCTTATAGCCGCCGTGATCTGCATCGTGGCCGACGCTAAATGCTGGTCAGTAACTCGTAGGAACACGCTGCGCGCCAACCGTTTCCTGTTGCGCCAGAGCAGTCGATGCGCGCTATGGAGATGCAAACGCAAAATCTGCGTTTGCAGAAGACGCAAGAAGAGAGCCCAGGCCGCTCAGCATCGTGCGTCTATTGCCGAGTTTATCCGGCCGAGGCTCAAGATCGAGCATCAGCGCAGCTTCTGCATGGCGATGGCCTCTGGCAAATCCGCTCCCTCAAGCGTCGCTTGACGCTCACGGAATTTCGCCTCCGTCACCTTGTGCATCTTTTCGATATCCGCGACGAACGCCTTGCCCGGGCTGAGGAAAAAGGGCCGCAAATAGCGGCAGCACGCGGCGCAGCCTTAATTGCAACACAAGGGTTTGGCCCAATTTGTGGCGAACCTCGCCGACAGGCCTTTTCGACGCCAAAGCAATTGGGAGGAAGAAGATGTTGACCAGGACATTGGTGGCACTTTTCGTTTCTATGGCGCTGACTCCTTTTCTGCCGGAGACGGCGCAGGCGTGGGCTGGTTTTCTGCCGGAGACGGCGCACGGGCTGGTTGGCGGCTGCGTACATCGATGTGTGAACACGCACAAAGTCGATCTGAAAGAATGCGGAACGCCTTTGAAAACCGGCCCTCAAGTGTTCGCCGCCTGCGTGCGCGAACAGGCGAACGATCTAAAGGAGTGCGTGTTCGAGTGCAGGCCGTCCCCGGCTTCTCCGTGACACCGCGGTCATGAGCAGAGGCGCGCCTGCGAGATACACCACAGGCGCGTAGTCGTAGACGGACGCTAGCGACTCAGTTGAGGCTCACCTTGTCGGGAAAGCTCCTGTGGGAGAGCCGCAAGAAGTAAGCCCATGCCTTTTCAGCTTCACGCGCTGCCGCAGCCGCCAGCTCGATCGCGGCCAGCGGCTCGACATCGGGATTGTCGCGCAAGACACCTTCGATGAAGTCAGTCAGCGCTCGGCTCGCTGTAAAAGCCGCGCGCAACGATGTGTTGAACGCCTCGCGAGCCTCGGCGCTTTCGAACGGCGACGGCGGTTTCTTGGGCTTTCTCAATATGTTTTCGGATATTGGCGGTAAGCGGCCTTGCCGTAAATATCAAACATCGTCCTGGCTCCGCCGAAAAACGTCCCAAGCCCCTGCGTCAGTGCGGAGCTCCGCAATCGGCTCGCCTGAACGCCTTTCGAGTTATAGGTGTTGACGCCCTCAATCAGCGCGTTATCCGAGGCACTGTTCATCTGATTGAACTGATCCTGTCCGCCAAACATCTCGAGCGCCTTGTTGAATTCGCCCTGGTTTTCGATAAGCGCTTCCTGATTGACGACAGTCGCATCGGACGCTCCGGCTCCAGATGCCCCAGCGACCGCCTTCGCGCGCGATAGCGCCATGTTCTTGTCGATGACACTACCTTCGGCGCGCCGCTGAGCGCCGGCAAGAGCAGTATCGGCTCCATAGCGGAGCGACTTCGCCTGATTGGCAGCGTTGATCAGATCATAGGGCCGTGAAGCATCGATCGCTCCCGCCTCCGCCATGCCGGATCGATATTCGCCATAGCCGCCGACAAGCGCTCCAGCCCCAGCCGTTCCCATGGCGAAGCGTGCAAGATTACTAATCCCGCTCATTTTCCCTCCAGTTCCCGCTCGCCCTTCGCCCAGGCGAAAGCGATGCGCCGCGCCGCCTCCAGCGGAGACAATTCGCGCGTCTCGATTGGGCCGCCATCTTTGCCGGAGTGCTCATGGCGGTCGACGAACATTCCAAGGTGCTTGCCGATCTTCTCAAGAGCGCCGAGCTTGTCGTGAAACTTGATTTTTATGCCGTCGCGCGTCTGCGCGACCTCCGCAATCGCCGCAGCCGTGTCGTCGTCAATCTCGACGCTGTCCAGCATGGCGACGCCGTTACTGATGGCCTCGTTGCCGTCCGCATCCTTGACGGCGACTTCTTCGCCCCATCGGACAGCCTTCCGAATGTCGGCGTAGCCGATCTTGGCGAGTTCAAGCAGGGTGCGCTCGATGGTGATCTCGGCACGCTTGGCCGCAGCCGCCCGGATTTCCTGAATCCTTAGCGCCACCCTAGCGTCGGTTAGCAGTCGGGAAGCGCTGGCGTCGACGGCGTCTTCGTTCTCGCCCTCATAACCCGCCGCACGATAAGCCTCCCGCTGAGACGCGCCTTTGGCGATCTCTCGGGCGAAGATTTCGTGGCGGGGGTTCTCCAGGACAGGCATCAATTCCCCGCGCGCGCTCGTTCAGCAGCGATCCTTGAAAGAACGTCAAATGCGGTAGTCTTGTTTCCGATACCGCCTTTGAGCACGACCCCATCCGCAATGCGAACAACGCACCATTTGTTGACCGGACCCCGCCATCTCGCCCGCATGTCATCGCCCGCACTTTGATCCTCGACCTCTTGCCCGCCCATTTCGATGCGGCCCAATTCGACGACGCGGCAGCCCTGGTGCCAGACATCGCAGACTAGCAGCTCCAGACGCCACTCGCATGAATCGACGCCGACTTCGATCACGTCGTAAGGTTGTATCTGTCCGGAGAGATGCCGCCAGAAATCAGGCTTCAGCACGTCTTCTGCCTGGATGTTCGTTTCGACAGTCGCGAACCAAACATTGCGCTGCGTTTCAGCGGTCTGAAAACGATGTTGGAGAAGGGCGGGCGCATCGGTCAATGTATTGTCTCCATTTCCTCTAGGTTTGCGATCAATACGCGCACGATCTCAGCGACAGGGCTGTCTGCTGCGTCCATTTGCTCGGCAAGCAGAAGGCCGTCGCCGAGATGACGGCGCGCTAGTCGAAGAGAAGCGCCGGTTGGATCAATTGCGCTGGCGAGCGCATCGACAACGCAGGCGAGCGCAAGCGCGGTTTGGTTTGTGTCGAGCGAGGACATGAGCGGAATCTATGCGCGCGGATTCTCATGCGCCATGCCGAGATTTTGGGAATTAGAGATTTTTGAGTTTTTGTGCGCGGACGCGGGCAAAATAGTCGGCGACGCGGCCGTCTCTTTGTCCGGCGTGATAGGCGTTCAGCGCTGCTTTATCGCCGTCCCGGAACATCGCAAGGGCGACGCGCGAGCCCCACCAGCGGCCAGCAATGCGTCGGCCGAGTCCGTGCTCAGCACACCAGTTGCGCGCCGTCTGTTCTGATATGCCGGCGAGCCGCGCCATAATGCGGATTGGGATCGCTTCGTCGTGATCGAATGGAACAAGAATCTTCGGATCGTCTGTCATGCCGCTGCCCTCCCTTCCCGCAGCAGGCCGGCGACACCGATCAGCGCCGCCTCGGCGCGATCGCAGTCACACTTGCGGGCGAAAAGCGCCGCCTGCGAAGGCCATCGGCTGATTGCGACGCTGCGCGCGCTGTCCTTGTTTTCCTTGCCCGGCGCTATGCCAGCGCTTCGTTTCCAGGCCGGCGGCGCGATCAATTCGAGAGGAACGCCCGCAGCGGCGAGCACGCCCTCGATGATTCCGCGCGTGCGGCCAAAGCCGAAGGCTCCGGCTGTTCCATCTGTCGGACGAGGCCCGACCAATTCGCAATAGGCGCGGCTCGCTTGCGTCGAATAGATGATGCTGGCGAACAGTGCCGGATTAACGGCTCGGCGTCCTTTCGCGCCATCGAGCAACGTCGGCATGTCACGGATTTCGACAAGCTCGCCGCTGTCGGTCAGAACCGCGATTGCGCCATCAAGGCCGGGGTCTATTCCGAGGATCGTCATCGCGCCGCGCCCTCCGCCAACAAATCGAGCACAGCGCCGACAATTCCGGACGGCCGACCATCGCTCTCGCGCGTCACGGCGGCGCGGATGGCTTCATGAGGAACGCCATATTGCAGGGCGAGCGAAAGGCAGACGGCCGCGTCGCGGGCGTCATCTGCGGCGTCGGTGGATTGCTTTTCCGCATCGATGAAGATTTCCGCCACCGATCCGTCAGGGAATCGGCCAACGCCCGCCGTGTAGGGCCGCCCCCGGAAGGAAAAACGGATAGCTTCATGCGCGCGGCGATTTTGGAGACGGTGACGGTTCATCGTCCCGCCCTCCATTTCTCAAAACCGACAACGACCCTCTCGTCCCGGGCGATGTTGCGGATCGTCAGCCGGCCATCGCGCCAGCCTTCGACGGGACGCGCCCACCAATCGCGCCGCCGCTCGCGCTCGGCTTCCATGCGCTCGTAAATCTTCTGATATCTTCCGCACGCGAGAGAGCTCACTCGAGCCGCATCTCCCTTGGCTCGACGCGCAATGGGCCGCCGGCAACCGCAATGGCGCTGGCCTGTGGGTAAGCGTGATCGGACGACCGCCTACCGCTCTGCATGTGGAGTTGATTAGGTGTCCACCATCGAAGAGGTGGACACCAGATGGCGGCTGCGAATGATGGTGTTGGTGCGGGGCGTCGGACGTGGAG
>NZ_JBFWVN010000011.1:0-62433 GCF_050246715.1 Methylocystis sp. | reverse complement strand
CCTCCAACGCGTTCCATAAAGTGCGGTCCTAGAAGGGGTGAAAAACCCGAACGCCGCCGCGCGGCCATGCCGCCCGACATCACGACGACGCCGAAAGTCGCGCCGTCACGAATAAGACGGGCTAACCGGAGCCACGATCACAATTGGAAAATCGAAAAAGTAATTTGCAGGCTTTCAGAGGCCCGCTTTGGGTCATAAGCAGGCGTTCGATTCGACCTTCGACCGCCATCGCCAGTCGATGCCGACAGCGCAAAATCTCCCCTCAAAACTCCTGCGCCGTCGGTCTGATCGCAATCTGGTTCACATCGACATTCGCCGGCTGTTCGATCGCGCAGCGAATCGCGCGGGCGATCGAATCGACAGGAAACGCCTGCTCGTAAAATGCGTTGACGAATTCTCGGCTCGCCGGGTCCGACGTGCCCGACTTCAACTCCGTGTCGATGGCGCCGGGCATGATGACGGTCGTGCGAATCTTGTCGCCGACCTCATGGCGCAGCCCTTCCGAAATCGCCACGACCGCGAATCTCGTGCCGCTATAAACTGTGCCGCCGAGGCCGAACGCATCTAAGCCCGCGACCGAGCCTCGCCGTCTAGTGAACTCCAGGCCCAAAAGGGCCTCTCATCTTAATGCGGCTTGAGTCGGCGAGGGTTTAGGCGCCGGCCCTACTCGCTCCGACCCCTCCCCGCGACGCCCCATTCGGCGGCGAAGCCGCGCAAACTTTGCGGCGCCGCCGCGGCGCGTTTCCAGAAACCCGGCATTTTCAAAGCCTTAACTATTCGCTCTTACCGTCGACTCCGACAAGAATTCGCCCCAAAGCAGCCCAAGCAAGGCCGTTTAGTTCTGGTGAGAATATGTACGGGCGTTCCGCGCAGTTCAGGCTTTCGCCGGACATTGACGCACTCTCGCGCAAATGTCGGTGAAGTCGAGAATCCCGCGACGGAAGATCAGTTCGGAGGTAGGGGCGGATGATGCAAGGAATCAGTGCGCCATTCGATGTCATTTCTTTAGATCGGCGTATTTATTCTCGCAAAAGCTCGTCTCATCTGGTCATCGCCGGCGTGGCCTGCGCGGTGAGCCTGTCGGCGGGATTCTGGGCGCTGTCGCAGCGCGCGACCCCCGGTGCCGAGACCGCCGCCGCGCAGAAATCCCAAAATTCGCGCGTTTCCTACGCCGCGCCAAACCCCTATGGCGCCATCGTCGGCCTCGGCGGCCGGCCGCGGAGCCTGGCCCTGGCTGACACCACGATGCGCGGCGGGCTCGACGCCAGCATCCAGCCGGCCCCGCACACGCCTTCGGCCGCCGTGCCGCTGGAGGCGGACGACGCCCAGATCGCCTCGGCCGAGGGCGCAGGCGAGGCGCCGACGCCGCCGCGCCGGCCCGCCGAACTCTCCGTCGCCGGCCGCGGCCTCTATGAAGGCTCGCTGCGCCGCATGGCCCGCACCACCGTCGTGCCGGCCTCGCCTTCCGACGAGCGTTCGATCTTTGAAAAAGTCTTCGGCCTTGGCGACGCCGCGCAGGAGGCCCGGCAAGAGCAGCAGCAGCGCTCGCGCGGACAGGCCCTCGCCTATGCGTCGACGGATACCGGCGGAACCCTCTCCGACCTGAAATCCGGCCTCCTCGGCGGCGTTTCCGGTGCGGCCGGCGCGGCGGTCGGACCCGCGGCGCGCTACGACCGCTACACCGCCGTCTATGACATTTCCGCGCATACGGTCTATCTGCCGAATGGCACAAAGCTCGAGGCGCATTCCGGCCTGCGCGAACATCTCGACGATCCGCGCTACGTCCATTTGCGGATGCGCGGCGCGACCCCGCCCCATGTCTATGATCTGTCGCCGCGCGAGGCGCTGTTCCACGGCGTCCAGGCGCTGCGTCTGACGCCGGTCGGCGGCCAAGGCGCGATTTTCGGCCGCGCCGGTCTGCTCGCCCACACCTATATGCTCGGACCGAACGGCGATTCGAACGGCTGCGTGTCCTTCCGCGACTATCAGTCCTTCCTGCGCGCCTACAAGAACGGCGAAATTCGCCGGCTGGCGGTGGTCGCGCATCTCTAAGCATTTCATCTCATACGCAAAAACCAAGAAGCGGCCGGCTCGGCCGCTTTTTTGTTGGCGTTGCGGACCCGATCGCGCTGTTTGGAATTATGACAAGAATCTTGTCGGGCTCGCGCAGATCAATTAGCTTGCAAAAGCGGAACGCTTGAGGGGTTTTTTAATGACCGTTTCGATGTATCTCATCAATCCTGCCGGCGATTTTCCAACCTATTTCGGCGGCGAGGCGCTCGCTGCGTCGGGCGCGCCGGGCGGCGTGATGATGGCGGACCTCGCCACGGCGACGGTCGCGGCGCTGGCTCCCAGCGACTTCGAATTCGAACTCTGCGAAGAGCAGATCGAGCCGGTGAATTTCGACCATCCCGCCGACTGGATCGCGATCACCGGCAAGGTCAGCCAGCGCGGCAGGATGATCGCCATCGCGGACGAGTTCCGCCGCCGCGGCAAGAAGGTCATCATCGGCGGGCCCTACGCCAGCCTGTCGCCGGGCCGACTGCGCGATCATTGCGACGTGCTGGTGAGCGGCGAGACCGAGGAAATCGCAGCTGAACTCTTTTCCGATCTTCGCGCCGGCAAGCCGAAGGACAGCTATGTCGGCGACAAGCCGTCGCTCGCCGCCTCGCCGCTGCCGCGCTGGGACCTCTACCGCAACGACCGCGCGATTCTCGGCGCCGTGCAGACCTCGCGCGGCTGCCCGTTCGAATGCGAATTCTGCGACGTCATTCAATATCTCGGGCGCAAGCAGCGCCATAAGCCGATCGCCAATGTCATCGCCGAGCTCGACGCGCTGTGGAACGCCGGCTATCGCACCGCCTTTCTGGCCGACGACAATTTCACCGCCTATCGGGCGCATTGCAAGGAACTGCTCGCCGCGATCGCGCATTGGCGCCGCGATCGTCCGATGGAATTCGTCACGCAGATTTCGATCGACGCGACGCGCGACGAGGAACTGCTCGACATGTGTGTCACGGCAGGACTCACGCAGGTCTTCGTCGGCATCGAGACGCCGAATATCGAAAGCCTGCGCGAGACCGGCAAGCGGCAGAATTTGAAGATCAGCCTCGTCGACGAAATCCAGAAGCTTATCGACCACGGCATGTCGGTGATGGGCGGCATGATCGTCGGCTTCGATCACGACGGTCCGGGCGTCTTCGCCCAGCAATATGATTTCGCCATGGCGACGCCGATTCCGATCTTCAGCCTCGGCGCGCTAATGGCGTCGGAAGCGACGCCGCTCTTCGACCGCATCTCGCGTGAAGGCCGCTTGATCACCGGCGGCGTCGAGACCCAGGCGGTGCCGTGGAGCTCCAATATCCAATGCCAGACGATGAGCATGGAGGAGCTGCATGACGGCATGCAGAATCTCTGCAACGCGCTCTATTCGCCGGCCGCCTTCGGCGAGCGCATGCTGAACATGATCAGAACCTTCGGCCGCAACCGCAAGGGGCCGGCGCCGCAGCCCTTCGATCCCAAATCGCTGCGCGAAGTGGAACAGCAGGCGATGCAGGTCGGCATGGACGTGCGCAAGATGGGCGAGGCGGAAGGCCGCATGTGGAACAAGGTCTGGGGCGCCGCCGTGCGCAAGCCCGAGACCATCACCATCGCCGCCCGCATCATGTTCCAATATGCTCAGGCGCGGCACATGTTCGACAAGGGCAATTATTGGGAGCCGCAGCTCTCCAGCCCGCCGGTCGCCCCGCAACGCGCGGCGTAAGGGTTTCATCGAGCGCCAACGCGCGTCGGGGCTTCCTCATCCTGAGGAGCGAGCGAAGCTCGCGTCTCGAAGGACGAGGAAGCCATAGACCGGTTCCCCACCCTCGTCCTTCGAGACGCCGCTCCGAACTCGGGCCAGCCCGAGATCGAAGCGGCTCCTCAGGATGAGGGCGAGGACTGCGGCGCATCAGAATCCTGATAGCGCCGCTAAACAACGATCCCCTTCGATATCGACAGCGGCGCTTTCGAGCCTTTGACGCCGGCAAGAAGAATGCGCGTCGCCGGCGAGTCGATTCGTGTGTAAATGGGCGTGATCGACACGCCCCCTAATCTTCCCTCGACCGCGGCGAGACATTCGGCGAGCGCGTCGGCGCGGTGGATCATCACGAAACTTCCGCTCGGCGCGAGCAGCGCGAGACAGGCGCGGACCCAGTCGGCAAGCGGCGCGCTGGCGACATGTGCTCGGGCCTTGGCGGCGTCGGGCGTGACGCGCACCCTGCCCGCTTCATGAAAGGGCGGATTGGTGAGAACGAGCGCGGCGCTTTCGTCGATGAGACCAGCGGCGCGGCGCGACATCGCCGAAAGAACGTCCGCTTCATAGACCGTCACGCGCGCGTCGAGATTATTCGCGGCGACATTTTCGCGCGCGAGCGCGCAACTCTCGAGGTCGATATCGACAAGTCCGACGGCCGCGTGCGGCGCGCGCAACGCCGCCATCAGCCCGACCGCGCCCGCGCCGGCGCCGATATCGAGAATGAGCCCCTGCTGCTCTTCTGGCGTCGCGCCGGCGAGCAGCACGGCGTCCGTGCCGGCGCGATGACCGGCGGCGCTTTGACGCAGGCGCAGGCGCCCGTCGAGAAAGCCGTCGAAACGCGCTTCGTTCATATGAGAGGAAACTTCCCATGACGCGGCGCCACGGGCAAGTGCGTTCGCGCCCGGCCCCCATGCCCGCCCTCCCCCGCATCGCGGGAGAGGGCGCAAGTTTCGGCGCTTCTTCGAACGCGACGGATCTGCGCGACGTTGCCGCGCAATGCTGCTCGCAAGAGTCCCCTCTCCCGCGCAGCGGGGGAGGGACAGGGAGGGGGCTAGCGCGCTCCGCCTGCGCCTGCGACTTGCCGCCTCCCTCCCAAAGCCGTAAATTCGCGCGATTAGGGACAAGGCCGAGGGGGCTCCGTGGGTATCGTCATTCCGTTGGAAGAAAAAAAGGAAGCCGGACTCGACAGTCTCCTCGAACTCATCGGCCCTGATCTCGAGCGCACCAATCAGCTCATTATCCAGAGAATGGGCTCCGACGTCACGACGATCCCCGAGGTCGCGAACCATCTCATTTCCGCCGGTGGCAAGCGTTTGCGGCCCATGCTCGTTCTCGCCACCGCCGGCATGTGCGGCTACAACGGCGACGGGCACCTGAAATTCGCCGCCGGCATCGAATTCATGCATACGGCGACGCTCCTCCATGACGACGTGGTCGATGAAAGCGACATGCGCCGCGGCAAGATCGCCGCGCGCATGCTGTGGGGCAATCAGACCTGCGTGCTCGTCGGCGATTTCCTGCTCGGCCACGCCTTCAAAATGATGGTCGAGCCCGGCGTGATCGCGCCGCTCACCGTCGTCTCGCAAGCGGCGGCGGTGATCGCCGAAGGCGAGATCATGCAGCTTAACGCGGCGAAAGACACGACCACGACGGAAGACGCCTATATGGGCGTGATCCGCCGCAAGACGGCGGAGCTCTTCGCCGCCGCCGCCGAAGTCGGCGTGATGCTCGGCGGCAAGCCCAAGGCCGACGAAGCCGCGGCGCGCAGCTATGGCATGAATCTCGGCATCGCCTTCCAGCTCATCGACGACGCGCTTGATTACGGCGGCTCGTCAGTCAAGCTCGGCAAGAATGTCGGCGACGATTTTAGAGAGGGCAAGATCACGCTGCCCGTGGTGCTCGCCTTCCGTCGCGGCAATGAGAAAGAACGCGAGTTCTGGCGGCGCACGCTGGAGAAGGGCGAGATCAAGGACGGCGATGTCGAGACCGCCTGCGGACTGATGAAGAAGCACAAGGCGCTCGACGATACGATCGAGCGCGCGACTCACTACGGCGCCATCGCGCGCGACGCGATGGAGATTTTTCCGGCCTCGCCGTGGAAAAGCGCACTGCTCGAAGTCGTCGACTTCTGCATCGATCGCGTCTATTGACGCGCCGCCGGCCAGCCGTGCAACGGCGGCCGGCGGCGTTTCGTCAGCCCTTCAGACAGCCAGCCTTGAACTGCTTGCGCTCCTTGCCGTGAAGCCCTTTGGCGTCGGCCTGCGCGCGGCAGTCCTTTTCTCTCTGCGCATGCGTCTTAGCCGCCGGGGCGGCGGGCGCAGGCTGCGCCGTAGCGGCGGGCGCTTCGACGTTCGGCGCAGCCGCCTCTGCCGGAGCCGCCTTCGGCGCGATCTCGGCGGGCGGCGCCCAGGTGGTCGCCGCGTTTCCTGCTGGCGTTGAGGTCTTTGGCTCCGCGAGCGCGGCGCCGAAGGAAAGGCTGGCGCAAACAACGCCGGCGGCAATGCATTTAACGCTCGTGAACATTTACGTTTCTTCTGTGTCTTGGGGCGCGCCGCAACGCCCGCGTGTTGAACCCTTGCGGCGCGACTTGTCACGCGCAAACGCGCATCCGTGGTCTGCCGCTCGTCAAAGCTAGCCGATTTATGACAGCCTGTCTTTGACGCAGCGCAGCAGCGCCCAGAATGTGGCTAACGCCGCCACCAGACATAGACGGCGACGCCGGCGATGAAGCCCGAATAGACAATCTTCCATGCCAGCCGGCGCGGCGCAGAAGCGCGGCGCAACGCAACGTCGCTGCGGCGAGCGATGTTTCGCTCGCCGACGGAAACAGGATTGAGCGCCGCGTGAGAGTAACGCATGAAATCGCTCCTCAGCCGAAAGTGAACCGGTCGTTTGAGGCAAGGCTAAGGCGCGAAGGATTTACAAATTGCTTCGATTTCTCTCGGCTTGGGATATCTCTGTGCTGCGCTGCAAGCGATGATGATAAAAGCCGGCGGCAAGAGTCGGCGGAGGATGGCATGAGCCGCGATAGCATGGGACGCGATAAAACCTCGGATTGGCGGTTCGATCTTGAAGGCGCGGCGCCGCCTGTCGCAACGCAGCGCGACACGCGCCGAATCTTCCATGGCCGCGCGCTCGATGATCCTTACGACTGGCTGGCTGCAAAAAACTGGCGCGAGGTGCTGCGCGATCCCGACTCGCTTCCGATAGAAATCGCCAAGCTGATCAAGGCGGAAAACGCTTACTGCGAACGCCTGATGGCGCCGCTTAAAAGTTTGCGGAAGACTCTCGTCGCCGAAATGCGCGGGCGCATCAAGGAAGACGACAGCGACGCGCCAGAGCCTGACGGGCCTTTCGCCTATTACGAGCGTTTCCACTTGGGCGCCGAACATCCGCGCTACTGCCGAACGCCGCGCGACGGGGGAACGGAAACCGTCCTCCTCGACGGCGACGCGCTCGCCAAAGGCCACGACTTTTTCGAAATCGGCGACGCGACGCATGCGCCCGATCATGCGCAACTCGCCTGGAGCGTCGATGACACGGGCTCCGAACTCTACGAGATACGCACGCGGGCGCTGAGCGACGGTCTCGACCGCGCCGACGTGGTGGGCGACAGCGACGGCTCAATCGTCTGGCGCGCCGATTCGAAAGCCTATTACTATGTGCTCATCGACGAGAACCATCGCACCTCGCAGATTTTTCGGCACGACGTCGGAACCGATCCCGCCAATGACGCGCTGATCATCGAGGAAACGGACAGCGCCTGGTTCGTCGGCCTGCACGAAAGCCGTTGCAGGCGTTTCGCCATCGTGTCGATCCATGGGCACGACGCGACGGAATGCTGGCTTATCGACCTACGCGAGAACAATCCGACGCCGCGCATCGTTGCGCCGCGCGAACCGCGCCTGCGCTACGACGTCGAACCGCACGGCGACCTTATCTACATTCGCGACAACGCCGACGGCGCCGATGATTTCCGCATTTCCGTCGCGCCGCTTGCGGAACCCGGCCGAGAGAACTGGAAGGACGTGGTTTGCCATCGCGACGGCGTGATGATCGACGGCTTCACCGTTTATGCGAATCATCTCGTCTGGCTGCTTCGCGAGAACTCGCTGCCGAAGCTCGTCATCCGCGCGCTCTCGACCGGCGAGGAACATGCGATCCAATTCGAAGAGGAGGCCTACGCGCTGTCGATCGATCCGGGGCTCGAATTCGATACTGACACTTTGCGCTTCGTCTATTCGTCGATGACGACGCCCGACGAGACCTACGACTACGACATGACGACGCGCACGCGCATCCTGCGCAAGCGCCAGGACATTCCTTCAGGCCACGACCCGAAGCGATATGTGACGAAGCGGATTTTCGCGACGGCGCGCGACGGCGAGAGCGTGCCGATCACCCTCCTGCATCGCGCCGACTTCTCGCCCGGCGGAAAAGGCGCGCCGCTGCTGCTCTACGGCTATGGCGCCTATGGCTATGCGCTCTCGGCGAGCTTCAGCGAAGACATCCTGTCGCTCGTCGATCGCGGCTTCGTCTATGCCCGCGCCCATATTCGCGGCGGAACTGACAAGGGCTGGCGCTGGTATGAGAACGGCAAGCTCGAGAACAAGCAAAACAGCTTCTTAGACTTTATCGATTGCGCGCGAAGCCTCATCTCGGCCGGCTACACGCATGAGGGCGCCATTGTCGCCCAGGGCGGGTCGGCCGGCGGGCTGCTGATGGGCGCCGTCGCCAATGCGGCGCCGGAACTCTTCGCGGGCGTCGTCGCCAGCGTGCCTTTCGTCGATGCGCTGAACACGATGCTGCGCGACGATCTCCCGCTGACGCCGCCAGAATGGCTGGAATGGGGAAACCCGATCGCGAGCGTCGAGGCCTATGAACGCATCGCCTCCTATTCGCCTTACGACAATGTGCGCGCGCAACATTATCCGCCGATTCTCGCCATCGCCGGCGTGACCGACCCTCGCGTCACCTATTGGGAGCCGCTCAAATGGGTTGCGAAACTGCGGGCGACGATGAGCGGCGGCGGACCTGTGCTGCTCTTCACCCACATGGGCGCCGGTCACGCCGGCGCCTCTGGCCGTTTCGAGGCGCTGGAAGACGCCGCGCTCGAATACGCCTTCGCGCTCGCCTGCGTCGCGCCCCTCCTCAAAAACTCGGATGATTCGCCGCCAAAATGCTGAGGCTCTCACGCCGTCTCCGCATTTATCGGAATTCGCCGGCGCGGACCAAGCCTGTCGCGCCGGCGAGATGCTTCATTTCCCAAACGAGAAATGCAGCGCAAGAACTTATTTGGTGGGATGCACCCACTCGGAATCGGGCGGGATTGCGGGCTTGCTTTCAGCGGCGGGCGCTGGGTTCGGTTGAGCAGGCGCGCCTGGCGCAGCCGTCTGACCGGGCGCCGCGCCCGGCGCAGCAGCCGCTTCGCTCTGATCTTCAGCGCGAACTGGCGCGGCGAATATTGCGCCCACAGCGATTGCGGCCGTCAACAGCAGTACTTTCCTCATGTGGCGATTCCCCCTTTGGATGTTGGCCCGAGTCGCGGGGTTGCGCTCATTTTTGGCCGAGGCGGATTATAATCGTCGAACGACACGACTCAAGAAATAACGCCGGGTTCGAATCACTTCGACGCTTGCAGCGATCGGGTCTGTCCTGTAGCGCGCGCGTCGACTTTGATTTATTGAGCTTACGCTTATGCCGAAAGGTGGATAATGGCCGTCGACAGCAAACACGCCGAAACGATTGCGCTCCATGCCGGCTGGCGCGCGGATGCGACCAACGGCGCGGTCGCCGTCCCGATCTATCAGACGACCTCCTATCAGTTTCGCGACACCGAGCACGCCGCCAGTCTGTTCGCGCTCAAGGAGCTCGGGCACATCTATACGCGAATCGGCAATCCGACGACGGGCGTTTTGGAGGCGCGCTTAGCGGCGCTCGAAGGCGGCGTCGCGGCTCTGGCGCTTGCTTCGGGACAGGCGGCGTCGGCGCTGTCGCTGCAGAATCTCGCGCGCGTCGGCGACAATGTGGTTTCGTCGACCGATCTTTACGGCGGCACCTGGAATCTCTTCGCCAATACGCTGAAGGACCAGGGCCTCGAGGTGCGTTTCGTCGATCCGTCCGATCCCGAAAATTTCCGCCGCGCCACTGATGAGCGCACGCGCGCCTATTATGCGGAGACCTTGCCTAATCCCAAGCTCACTGTGTTTCCGATCGCCGAAGTCGCGGCGATCGGCCGCGAATTCGGCGTGCCGCTGATCATGGACAATACTGCGGCGCCGATTCTCTGCCGGCCGATCGATCATGGGGCGGCGATCGTGGTTTATTCGACGACGAAATATCTCGGCGGCCATGGCAATTCGATCGGCGGCGCGATCGTCGACGCCGGCAATTTCGATTGGGAGAAATTTGCGCAGCGCCAGCCGGCGCTCAATACGCCCGATCCGAGCTACCACGGCGCCGTCTGGGTCGAGGCGGTCAAGCCGATCGGGCCAGTCGCCTATATCATCAAGGCGCGCGCGACGCTGTTGCGCGATCTCGGCCCCGCGCCCTCGCCGTTCAACGCCTTTCTGACGCTGCAGGGCGTCGAGACGGTGACGCTGCGCATGGAGCGCCATGTGCAAAATGCGCAAAAGGTCGTCGACTTCCTGGTTAAGCGCAGCGAAGTGACGCGCGTCATTCATCCGTCGCAACAGACGGGCGAGACACGCCGACGCGCCGACGCTTATCTGAAGGGCGGCTATGGCGCGTTGCTCGGCTTCGAGTTGAAAGGCGGCCTCGACGCCGGCCGCCGCTTCATCGACGCGCTGGAAATGTTCTATCACGTCGCCAATATCGGCGACGCGCGCAGTCTCGCCATTCATCCCGCGACGACGACCCATTCGCAACTTGCCGAAGAGGCGCAGCTCGCGAGCGGCGTCACGCCCGGCTATGTGCGCCTTTCGGTTGGCCTCGAACATATCGACGACATCATCGCCGATCTCGAGAAGGGGCTGAAAGCTGCGGGCGGTTGATTAACGAAGTCAGCCCCTCGCGCTGAAGATATGTGCGCGTAAAACATTGGACATAAGCTTCTCCTGTAAAAATATTCGTGACGATATGCCGGGGAAAGGCCCGCGGATTAGTCGATCGGCCGGCCCTTCACGATCAGCGGATTGCCCGCGACGACGAGTGCAACTCTGCCCGCAATCCGCGACACCGCCTGATGCAATTCGCCTGCCGCATCACGAAACGAACGCGCCAGCGCATTGTCGGGCACTATCGACAACCCGACTTCCGACGAGACTGTGACGGTCGGCGCCGCGCGAGACGACAAGGCATGAACGAGCGCCGCGCGATCGGATGAAATATCAGCGCCGCTGAGCAGCCTGTTGCTCAGCCACAACGTAAGGCAGTCGATAAGCAGCGGGCGATCGGCCGGCGCATCGGCGATTGCTTCGACGAGCGCCTGCGCCGCTTCAATCGTGCGCCAGTTCTCGCCGCGCCTTAAACGATGCGCGTCGACGCGCGCGCGCATCTCATCGTCGAGCATTTCGGCCGTTGCAACATAAGTCCAAGGACCGGGATGCGCGACGATAGTGCTCTCCGCATAAGCGCTTTTGCCAGAACGCGCGCCGCCGAGAACAAGCGTAAGGTGCGGATTTTCGTTCATGCCATACAAATTCCAGTGGATGCGTTCGCCGGGCCTGTCATTCCCGGCAGGCCAAAGGCCTGACCGGGAATCCAGAGCCGATCCAGGAGCGCTGGTTTTGCTCTGGATTCCCGATCGCGCTTCGCGCGTCGGGAATGACAGGCGAGCGATTTGGACAGAAATAGCATTAATCGTCCGTCCGTCATTGCGAGAAGCGCCAGCGACGAAGCAATCTAGATATCGTCCCGGCGCTCTGGATTGCTTCGCTTCGCTCGCAATGACGCGCGCGAATTTTCAATTGTGGCCACCAATTGCCTTTTTAGACGGCGCGCGGGCGAGCGGAACGCCCTCGCGATCGAAGATGATAATTTCCAATTCGCTCTCCGCCGTATCGAGCGCCCGCGCCGCGGTTCGCCAGGCGGCGTGCGCGATCGGCGCCGCGAGATCGATTCCTGCGCCTTGCGCGATCTGCAAGGCTTCGAGCGCGCTATTGGCGTTGGCGATGAGCGCCGCGATCTCCTGACCGGCGCCGACCTCTCTCGCGGTTTGCGCCAAATGCGCAAGATCGACGCTCGAACGTCCCGAGTGAAGATCAAGCCGCCCCTGCGCGAGCTTCGTCAATTTGGCGAAGCCGCCGCCGATCGTCACGCGCGCGATCGGATGCTTATGAAGATATTTCAAAAGTCCGCCGACGAAATCGCCCATTTCGATGAGCGCCGTCTCAGGCAGATCGTAAAGCTGCTTCACCGCGGCTTCGGAGGTCGAGCCCGTCGTCCCGGCGATATGGGTCAGGCCGCTGGCGCGGGCCACGTCGACGCCGCGATGAATGCTGTCGATCCAGGCGGCGCAGGAAAAGGGCGTGACGATTCCGGTGGTGCCTAGAATCGAAAGACCGCCGACAATTCCGAGTCGCCCGTTCAGCGTATGCTTCGCCAGCTCCTCGCCGCCCGGAATCGAGATTTCGATATCCGCGTCGCCGGGAACGCCGAGCTTCGCGCTCGCCTCAATGATCGTCTCGGTCATCGTCCTGCGCGGCACCGGGTTGATCGCCGGCTCTCCCACCGGCAGCGGCAGGCCGGGTCGCGTCACCGCGCCGACGCCCGCGCCCGCGAAGAAACGCACGCCGGCGCCTGGCGCGCCGCGCGCTACCCGCGCGCAGATCAGCGCGCCATGCGTCACGTCGGGATCATCGCCGGCGTCCTTGACCACGCCGGCGCGGGCAAAATCCTCGCCGCGTTCAAAGGTCGCCAGCGCAAAGGCGACCCGCCTTCCCGACGGCAGCGCGATCTCGACCGGGTCGGGCGGCGGCGCGCCAGTCGTCAACGCCTCAAAGGCGGCGCGGGCCGCCGCGGTGGCGCAGGCGCCCGTCGTCCAGCCGCGGCGCAAAGGACGCCCGCTTCCCGCATCGCTCATGCGCCCTCTTTACCGCGAAGCGCGGACGCGCGACACCGACGCGCCGATCCGATACAAGATGCGGCGAATTCCAGATTTGAGGAGCACGCTTCCATGTTTCGCAGCGTTTCATCCTTCCTCGGCCTTATCGCGCTGGCCGCCGCCGATTCGAGCGGCGCCCAGGCGTTTGAACTCACCAGCCCCGACATCGCCGAAGGCAAGACCATCGACATGAAACATGTCTATGATTCCTTCGGCTGCACCGGCGAGAATATCTCGCCCGAGCTGAGCTGGAGCGACCCGCCGCCCGGCGCCAAAAGCTTCGCCGTCGCCGTGCATGATCCCGACGCGCCGACCGGCGGCGCCGGCTTCTGGCACTGGCTTGTCGTCGATATTCCCGCCGACGTGCGCGGCCTGAAGCGGGGCGCCGGCGACGCCTCCGGCAAGAATCTGCCGCCCGGCGCGCATCAGCTCGAGACGGACTTCGGCGACAAGGCCTATGGCGGCCCCTGCCCGCCGCCGGGCAAGCCGCACCGCTATGTTTTCACGGTTTACGCGCTCAAAACCGACAAGCTCGGCGACGCCGCCCATGGCCGCACCGCCATCGCCGGCTTCACCATCAATCAGAACGCGCTCGCCAAGGCGTCAATCACCGCGCTCTTTGGACGGTGAACTGCGAGCTTGCGCTGCTGGCGCTCGCCATTGAGGCGGGCCTCGGCTATCCGGACGCGCTCTTTCGTAAAATCGGCCATCCGGCGACCTGGCTCGGCGCACTGATCGCGACGCTGGACCGGGCGCTGAATCGCCAAGACGACTCCTTCGCGCTTCGGCGTTCGAAAGGCGTCGCCGCGCTGGCCATGATTCTCGTCATGGCGGTCGGAGTCGGCGCCTTGATCGAACGCGCGGCGCTTGCGCTCCCCTTCGGATGGCTCGCGTTGGCGGCGCTCTCGTCCACGCTCCTAGCGCAGCGCAGCCTCCACGCCCATGTCGCCGCGGTCGCCGAGGGGCTGACGACGTCTCTCGAAGATGGACGGGCGGCGGTGGCGAAAATCGTCGGCCGCGACGTGTCGGCGCTCGACGAGGCCGGGATCGCCCGCGCGGCGATCGAGAGCCTCGCCGAGAATTTTAGCGACGGCGTCGTCGCGCCGGCGCTGTGGCTGGCGGTCTTTGGCCTGCCGGGCGCGCTGGCCTACAAGGCCGTCAACACCGCCGACAGCATGATCGGCCATAGGTCGGACCGCTATCTCGCCTTTGGCTGGGCCGCGGCGCGCTCCGACGATCTGATGAATTACCTCCCCGCCCGAGCAGCCGCGGGCCTGCTGGCGGCCGGGGCGGTCATGCTGTCAGGCGCCCTTCCGGCGCAGACGCTGGCGGCCGCCCGGCGGGACGCGCCAGGGCATGTCTCGCCCAATGCCGGCTGGCCTGAAGCCGCGGCGGCTGGGGCGCTCGGCCTTGAACTTGGCGGTCCGCGCGCGTATGGCGACTCTCGGGTGATTCAGGGCGCGATTCTCGGCCAGGGACGCCGTGAGGCGACCGCGGCCGATATCCGCCGCGCGCTCGCGCTCTATCGACGATCCGCCACGTTGTTCTGGATTGCGCTTGCAATCGGGGCCTTGACCGCGTGAATATCACAGAATTACGAAATTTTCGGCGATTGGCGCATAGGCTCCACTCGCCAGATTTCTAATTTCCCCCATTTTGAATTTGTTATAGGTTCATTTGTGCAGTGCAACATAAAACCTGCGGCGCGGCGGCTGCAAGGGAGGTGGCGGGAGAAGCGTGACGATGGATCGAATGTCCTACCAGCTGTACGAAATGATGCACTTGGCGTTTGCGCCCGCGCGGGCGGCGACTGACGCCATGTTGCATGCGATAAAGAACCCGCTCAATCCGATGCATCATACGTCGCTTGGCCGCAGCATCGCCGCGTCCGCGGAGCTCTTCGAGCGGATGACGCGCCGCTACGGCAAGCCGCTGTTCGGCTTAGATACGACCATTGTCGACGGAACCGAGGTCGAGATCGTCGAGGAAATTGTCTGGAGCCGGCCGTTTTGCGGCCTGCTGCATTTCGATCGGCAGTTTCCGGGTCCCGCGCCCAGGCAGTCGAAACTGCTGATCATCGCGCCGATGTCGGGTCATTACGCCACGCTGTTGCGCGGCACGGTCGAAGCCTTCCTGCCCACCCATGACGTCTACATCACCGACTGGAGCGACGCGCGCCAGGTGGCGCTCGCCGACGGCGCTTTCGATCTCGACGATTACATCGACTGCCTTTGCGACATCATGCGCTTCCTCGCGCCGGGCGCGACGGGCACGCCTCTGCATACGCTCGGAGTCTGTCAGGCTTCGGTGCCGCTGATCTGCGCCGTCGCCGCGATGGAGGCTGAAGACGATCCCGACGTTCCGGAATCGATGGTGCTGATCGGCGGCCCAATCGACACGCGCGTCAATCCGACCGCCGTCAACAAGCTCGCGCAACAGCGCGGCATCGACTGGTTCCGCGCCCATTGCATTCATACCGTGCCTTTCCCTCACGCCGGCATGGGACGCCACGTCTATCCAGGCTTCCTGCAACTTTCCGGCTTCATGTCGATGAATTTCGAACGACACATCTCGGCCCATCTCGAAATGTTCAATCATCTCGTCGAAGGCGACGGCGACTCCGCCGAAAAGCACCGGGATTTTTATGACGAATATCTCGCCGTGATGGATTTGACCGCGGAATTCTATCTCCAGACCGTCGATCGCATCTTCGTCCGCCATCAAGTGCCGCTCGGCCTTTTCCGCCACCGCGGCAATCTAATCGATCTCACGGCGATCAGGCGCACGGCGCTACTGGCCGTCGAAGGCGAAAAGGACGACATTTCGGGCGTCGGCCAGACCGAAGCCGCGCTCGAGCTGTGCGCCAACATCCCTGCGGCGCGCAAAAGCCATCATTTGCAGAAGGGCGTGGGCCATTACGGCGTCTTCAACGGCTCGCGATTCCGCGCCGAAGTCGCGCCGCGCATTTGCGCATTCGCATCGGAGATGGAGCGTCTCGACGGCGCGGCTTTGCAGCCTCGCCTTGCGTGGAGCGCGGAATAAAGGCAAACTCCGCGCCATCGCCGCGATAGAGAGCGGGCGCTTTCGCGCGCCTGTCGCATCAATCATCCAGGGAACATTCGATGGACGTGCAGGACGCAGCTTCGCTTGAGGCGCTGCAAAAGGAAATTGACGCCATTCATTGGTATCATGAATTCGATTTCGGCGTCGGGTTGCGCGCCGTCAGCGTCTCGCAGGCCGAAGATCACCGCCGCATCTGGCGCTTCATCGAGAGCGAACTCGACAAGATCGATTTTGCCGGAAAAACCGTGCTCGAAGTCGGCTGCTGGGACGGTTACTGGAGCTTTTACGCCGAGCGGCGCGGCGCCAAACGCGTGCTCGCCACCGACGACGTGAGCCAGAACTGGGCGAGCGGCGCCGGGCTGCGCCTCGCCAAGAAGCTGCTCAAGTCCGACGTCGAGATCAATCAGAGCGTCTCGATATACGAGGCTTCGAAGCTCAACCAGACCTTCGACATCATTCTGTGTCTCGGCGTCTATTATCATCTCGTCGACCCCTTCGCCGGCTTCGCCGAGGTACGCCATCTCATGCACCAAGGCTCGATCGCCGTCTTCGAAGGCGACGCCACCCTCGAATTGCGGCCGGACACTTATTATTGGGACATGTCGGATTCCTCGAAGTCCTGTTTCGTGCCGACGCAATGGGGCCTCAACCACATGCTGAAGACGGCCTATTTGGATGTCGTCGCGCAGAGCTGGATGCGGCCGCCGCCTTCATTCAAGGTCAATGTCGATCCGGCGCATCTTATCGGCTTCACCGGCGCGCTTGAGCCCTCCGGCTTCGCGCCCTTGAAACATCGCGAGCGCATTCTCACTGTGGTGAAGCCCTTCAGCGGCGAAAATCCGCTGCATCCCTACAAGCCGCCGTTCAACCTCGCGACATTCGATACGCGCTGGAAGTAAGGCGCTTACAGCGTGGGCGTCAGACCGGCGGCGAAATTTTCGCGCGCCAGCCTCATCAGCAATCCGCTCGTCGCCTCGTCGGCGAGCCAAGCGTCGACGCGAGGGTTGCTGAGCTTCGCCGGATCATATTTGCCGTAAATTTTGTAGCAGGAAGCGATGTATTGCGGCAGCGTCAAAAAGTCGCCCACTGTTATCGCAAGATGGTGGTTCTGCAGCTTGAACATATAGCCGCCCTGGCCGCCGTAGCGCTTGGCGATCGGCGGGTAGATCGGGAATATCTCGCTGCGCGCCAGATCGTGAATGTCATAGTGATTGAAATTCACCGTCCTCGGCTTGAGCTCGATCTTCTCGAAAAGCTTCTTGGAGAGATCGAACAGCACGAAGCTCATCGGATGCACCGTGCTGTACATGAACACGCCGCGCCGCGACCAGTTCATCAGTTCGTTCGAAAGATCGATGTCGAATCGATCGCGCGTCGTGTCGAGCAGTTCCCGCGACGCGTCGTTCCACATGTCGAGATAGCCAAGCGCGTCGTACACATTTTCATTGAATAGCGCATTCGCCATCTCGACCGACAGGCCCTTGCGATAGGCGAAAAGGCAGATCGCCGAATGATAGGGACCGATCGGCCCGCAGACGAACCCGTGCGTGCGTGACAGATCATGAATATAGACGAGATCGGGATGAAAGGCGGCGAAGGTGACCGCCGGAAAGATCATCGTCTTCGGCAGACGCTTGCACAATTCCTCCGACCCGCCGCCGCGCACATGTCCGTCAAGGAAATCGTGCGAGAAGACATAATCATAGGTCTCGAGCGTCTTGACGAAGAGCCCGATCGACGAGCGTGCGCGGGCGATCATCGAAAAATGATCGACCGTAGCGCTTGGATCGAGCACTTTCATCGCATAGGCGACGCCAAAGCTCTGGCAGTTGCCGACGACGGCGATCCGCGGCCCGGTGTTGCGCATGACGCGGCCGGTGAACTTCGCGATCCGCGGCTCGATGGCGTATTGCCGCCAGGATTTCAAAATCTGTTTGTCAACCTGGGTTAACATGCGGTCTTTCACGGGATAGGCGGCGGCGCGGGCGTCGTCGGCGGCGCCGCCGGGTGACAAGCGGGCGGGCGCCGTCTATGTTGCGACGCCAGAAGGCGGCTCGCGAACGACGCGGGAAAAGGCGCGATCCGCGGCCAAATCAGGCCGGATCGGAAAGGAGTGCGACCATGGCGGAAAACCCCTATAGCTCCCTACCCGACCATCGCTTTTGGCGCAAGGCGGTGACCTCTCTGCCGCCTTTCGCGCTCGATCCGATCATCCGCACGCCTTTCAAGATTTCGCCGCAGGACAAGGTCGCGACCGGCGGCAGCTGCTTCGCCCAGGAGATCGCGATGCGCCTGCAGGCGAGCGGGTTTCATTATTACCTCGCCGAGCAGCCGCCGAGCGGCATGTCGGCGAAGGAGGCGCTCGACCGCAATTACTCGATGTATTCCTGCCGTTACGGCAATCTCTACACCACCGCTCAGCTGCTGCAGCTGATCGAGCGCGCCTATGGACGATTCACGCCGCAGCTCGATTACTGGAACCGTCCCGAGGACG
The DNA here is from genome assembly GCF_050246715.1 of Methylocystis sp. Classification (NCBI taxonomy): domain Bacteria; kingdom Pseudomonadati; phylum Pseudomonadota; class Alphaproteobacteria; order Hyphomicrobiales; family Methylocystaceae; genus Methylocystis; species Methylocystis sp. The sequence continues at coordinate 44,016 of NZ_JBFWVN010000011.1, read as the reverse complement.
GCCGCTTCGTTGATCCCTTCCGGCCGCGCATCGAACCGGACGGATTCGCCACGCTCGACGATATGCGCGCCGATCGCGAGCGGCATCTCGCCGCAGTCCGCCACATGCTCGAGACGATGGACGTCTTCGTTTTCACCTTCGGCCATACCGAAACGTGGCGCCACAAGCCGGATGGCGCGATCCTGCAGCTTGCGCCGGGCGTCGCCGGCGGCGAATGGGATCCGAACGTCTATGAATTCTACAATATGACCGTCAGCGAGGTCGTGCGCGACTTCCTTGCGGCGGCCGACCGCATGCGCGAGGTCAATCCCAAGGTTCGCATGGTGCTGAGCGTTTCGCCGGTCGGCATTATCGCGACCTATGAAGACCGGCATGTGATCGAATCGAACAGCGCGGTGAAGGCGATCCTGCGCGCCGCCGCCGACGAGGTGGTCCGCGCGCGGCCGAACATCGCCTATTTCCCGTCCTACGATCTCGCCACCGTTTCGCCGAATGTGTCGATGTTCTATCGAGAGGACACGCGCCGCATCAATCCTTACGGCGTCGATCGCGCGATGCAAGTGTTCTTCGACCACTTCACCGATCGTCGCCAGGAAAGGGAAGCGGCCAAGGCGGTGAAGATCGACATCGCCGCGGAGGCCGAGGAGAACGCCCGCGTCGTCTGCGACGAGGAAGCGATCGAGTCAGCATAAAAGAAATATGGCGGATCGGCGGTCGGCGGTCGATTCGCCAGCAACGCCGAAACATTCGTCGGCCGTCAGAGGATTCTATAGATGATCATTGGTTCGCTCGCGCTCGTGGCGGCTGGCGCTTTCGCCGGCGCGTCGCTTTATGTCAATTACGTCGAGCAGCCGGCGCGGCTGGCGCTGAGCGACGATGCGCTTATCAAGGAATGGGAGCCCTCCGACCACCGCGGCTTCATCGTGCTCGCGAGTCTTGCGTTCCTTGCCGCGCTTTTCGGCTTCATCGCCTTTCGCGAGTTCGACGACATGAGATGGCTGTTGGGCGCGTTCATCGCCATCGCCAGCTGGCCCTATACCTATCTGGCCATCGTGCCGCTCAACAATCGCATCCTCGCGCTCATCAACGCCGACGCGGCGCATGAGGCGCGCAAGGTCATCGATCTTTGGGGTCGGCTCGAACTCGGTCAGACCGCGCTCGGCATTGTTGCGACGCTGATCTACGTCTGGGCCGCGGGCTGACGTTCCGAAGCGTTTATCCAAAGTTCATCTCAGATGCGTTCATCTGGGAAACCAGTCTCGCCAACGGCGCCAATCTTGAATTGCGGATGACATGACTTACGATCTCATCGTGATCGGTACCGGTCCGGGAGGCTATGTTTGCGCGATTCGCGCGGCCCAGCTCGGATTGAAGACGGCCGTCGTCGAGAAGGACAAGACGTTCGGCGGCACATGCCTCAATGTCGGCTGCATTCCCTCGAAGGCGCTGCTTCACGCTTCGCACATGTTCGACGAAGCCGGACATGGATTGGCGCCGCTCGGCGTCATCGTCGATCCGCCGCGACTCGACCTTGCGGCGATGATGAAGCACAAGGACGACACCGTCGGCGCGAACGTCAATGGCGTCGCCTTCCTGTTCAGGAAGCACAAGATCGAATCGTTCCGCGGCGTCGGAAAACTGAAAGGCGCCGGACGAGTCGAGGTCGTCGACGCCGACGGCGCCGTCCAAACCCTTGAATCGAAAAACATCGTCCTCGCCACCGGCTCGGTGGTCGCGCCGTTGCGCGACGCCTCCGGGGCGGAAATCGCGATCGACGAGAAGCTGATCCTGTCGTCCACCGGCGCCCTGTCCCTCGACAAGCCGCCGAAACGGCTGGTCGTCGTCGGCGCCGGCGTCATCGGACTCGAACTCGGTTCGGTCTGGCGGCGGCTCGGCGCGCAAGTGACGGCGATCGAATATCTCGACCGCATTCTGCCCGGCTTCGATCTCGAAATCGCCAGCCGTTTCCAAAAGCTGCTCGAAAAGCAGGGCTTCGCCTTTCGTCTTTCCTCCAAAGTGACTGGCGTCGCGCGCCAGGGAAGCGGCGCAGCGGAAAGCGCCGTCGTCTCCTATTTGTCGGTCGACGGCGCGAGTTCGGACAAGATTGAGGCCGATGCGGTGCTGATCGCCACCGGCCGCATCCCGTTCACGCAAGGTCTGGGACTGGAAGAGGCCGGCGTCGCCGTTGAGCGCGGGCGTATCGTCATCGACGATCATTTCGCGACCAGCATCCCCGGCGTTTACGCCATCGGCGATGTCGTGCGCGGGCCGACGCTGGCGCACAAGGCGGAAGATGAAGGCATCGCGGTGGCCGAGATCCTTGCCGGACAGGCCGGTCACGTTAACTACGGCGTCATTCCGAGCGTCGTCTATACGATGCCGGAAGTCGCGTCGGTCGGCATGACCGAGGAAGACGCCAAATCGAAAGGGATCGCCGTCGCGATCGGCAGATTTCCGTTCACCGCCAATGGCCGCGCACGGGCAATGCGCGCGACCGAGGGTTTCGTAAAGATCATCGCCGACGCAGCGACCGACCGGGTGCTTGGCGTGCATATCCTTGGCGCCGTCGCCAGCGAGTTGATCGCCGAAGCAGCCGTGCTGATGGAATTTTCCGGTTCGGCCGAAGATCTTGCGCGCACCTGCCATGCCCATCCGACTCTCTCCGAGGCGGTTCGCGAGGCGGCTCTTGCCGTCGCCAAACGGGCCATTCACATTTGAGCCGACCGGCGACGCGGCAAGCTTTTCGCCGCGCGCTTTCGTGATCCATGCAATTCGCGCTGGGACTGGCGGTGCGGCTGACAAAATGCGTCAACCGGATTGCGCAAACATCATGCGCGCGAGGGCAGGCCTCTTCGGGCGCGAGACGCGGCGCAGGAACCCGCTCGGCATTTAAGCGGGATCGCTCAAAAACCGACAAAATCGATCTCAAAGCTTCGCGCGCGCTCTTTGCAAAAGTCCGGGCTCTATTTTTCATCGCGCTCAGTTGCGCAACGCCCGGCTGCTAAGCCTCCCGCGTCAACAGCATTCAACGTGATGAGTGGCCGGGCTCAATTACTCGCAGATTGCATATCCGAAGCAAAAGTCATCGCCGCTTGCCGACGGACGCGAGAGTATGGTCGTCGCGCTTGCAACGCTTGCGGCGAACATAAATAGCATCAGCACATACAAAACCAACTTGCGCATGACGGGCCCCACTTCCGCCTATCGCTGAAAACTTGAAAGGCGCGGGGCTCCTTCTCTCCGCTCTTTCGAGCTTCGATAGCGGATGCGCCGGCCTTTCGAAAAAATAAACGCAAATGTGGGCGTGCGCGTTCCACGGAACTTGCGCGAAGCATGAAAATTTATTGGCAAATCGCATAACCATAGCAAGCATCAGAAGGATTAGCTTTCGCTGACGACGCGAGATAGGCGCCGGCGCCGGCGAATTCCAGCAAGAGAACGCAAACCACCACGGCCAACCAGCCCATGCTTGTCGTCGAACGCATCATGACTTCCCCCTCTTCCCGCACCCTGCGAGCATGGCGACTTTAGGCGCGGCGTCGCCGCGGCGCAGTGCGACGGCGCACATGATCGCGAGCAGGGGAGTTTTACAGATCGCGCTTAAGCGGCCGAACTCTGCTGCGGCCTTGCGGCAAAGAGCGCGGCCGTGAAAGACATCGGGTCATAAAAATGGATGACGCCCTCTCGCGATGCGCGGAGGGCGTCGACCGAAGTCTTTAATTAGGTAAAGGATTTAGAGCACGGTGACTTTCGTGCCGACCTTTACGCGGCGGTAAAGATCGATGGCGTCGATGTCGCGCATACGGATGCAGCCGGAGGAAACGGCCTGTCCGATTTTGTCCGGCTCGTTGGTGCCGTGAATGCGATACAGCGTGTCTCTGCCGTTCTGATAGAGGTAGAGCGCGCGGGATCCGAGCGGATTGTCGGGACCGCCCGGCAGGCCGCCGGCGTCCGCCGTCGGCTGAAGATGCGGCCAGCGCTCGAGCATGTCCTTTGGCGGAATCCACCGCGGCCATTCCTGCATCGCGCCGACATAAGCGCGTCCGGTGAAGGCCATGGCGTCCTGGCCGGTGGCGACGCCGTAGCGCACCGCCTTGCCGCCCGGCATGACATAGTAAAGGAATTTCGAGCGATTATCGACGATGATCGAGCCAACCGGCTCGTTCGTCTTATAATCGACGAGGTAGCGCTCGTATTGCGAACTTACCGCCGCCTTCGGGGCGAGCGCCATGAATTCGGCGTCGCGACCGCTCAGCCTCGGATCTGGAAGAACGGTCCCTGCGTTGCAACCGGCGAGCAAGACGGCGACAAGGGCAGACGCCGTCACATATTTGAAATTCATTTGGGGCACTCCTTTCCGCCGCAAAACTGTCGTTACCATTTTCTTATCATGAACTTTGGCGCTGGGATCAAGTCTTCGGAATTATTCCCCCAGTGTTGCGCCGGCGCCACGCGAACCCGCGCGAGACTCCGCTTGAGCTTTACCATTTCTTTTTCGTGGACAGAAAGCCGCGGAAGGCGGAAAAGTAATGTTTCGATAAGCATAGCGTCGCCCGCGCGGAGTGCGTCGCAGCGTTGAAAACCCTTTTCGTCACCCATGAGAGCGGTCTCCATCATGAGATGGGACCCGGCCACCCCGAGCGGCCAGAACGGCTGCGCGCGATCGAGCGGGGCCTGGAGGAGGCGCGATTCGCTCTCCTGGCGCGGGTTAGCGCGCCCAGGGCCGAATCAGTGGCGCTGCAGCGCGTTCACCCGCAATCCTATCTCGAGGCCCTCGAACAGGCGGCGCCGAGGGAAGGCTATGCGGCCCTCGACAGCGATACGCTGATGTGTCCGGATACGATCGAGGCGGTCTGGCGCGCCGCCGGCGGCGCAGTCGCGGCGGTGGATGAGGTGATGTCGGGACGCGCCGATAACGCCTTTGTCGCCGCCCGGCCTCCCGGCCACCATGCCGGGGCGCGCAATCCGATGGGCTTTTGCTTCGTCAACAATGTCGCGGTGGCGGCGCGCCATGCCCAGGCGGCGCATGGGGCGGAACGTGTCGCGATCGTCGATTTCGACGTGCATCACGGCAATGGAACGCAAGAGATTTTCTGGTCCGACGAGACGGCGCTGTTCTGCTCCACCCATCAGGCGCCCTTTTACCCCGGCACCGGCGGACGCAATGAGACCGGCGCCCATGACAATATTGTCAACGCGCCGCTATTCGCCGGTTCAACCGGCGACGTCTTTCGTGAAGCCCTCGACGATCGGATATTGCCGCGGCTGCGGGCGTTTGCGCCCGATCTGATCCTGGTCTCAGCGGGCTTTGACGCCCATGAGCGGGACCCGCTCGGCGGCCTGCGGCTGCGCGAAGTTGACTTCGGCGACGCGACCAAGCGGTTGATGGAGATCGCCGACAAGCGCTGCGGCGGCCGGATCGTCTCGATGCTGGAAGGGGGCTATGACGTCGACGCCCTCAGCCGCTGCGTCAGCGCCCATGTGCTGGCGCTGATGGGCGGTTGACGCGACGCGCGCAGAAAACTCAGCCCTGGCGGGCCTTGTAGCGCCGCTGCACCTTATTGATCACATAGACGCGGCCCTTGCGGCGCACGATCTGATTGGCGCGATGGCGCGAGCGCAGCGATTTCAATGAGTTACGTATTTTCATCGGTCTAACCCCGGCAATGCAGAACTGGCCGGGATACGCCCAGCGCTTCGTTGGCCCCGCCTATGCCCTATTTCGCCTCCGCGATCAAGCGGACAGCCCGTTGCGCGGTCAAAAGCGCGCATTCACGAAGAACCGCAGATTGGCTCCCGGCAGCAGCACCTCGTCCTTCCTGAAGGAAACGCTGTTGCGAATGTCCTGATTGAGCAGATTGTCGCCGACGAGTCCCAGCGTCAGTTCGCGCCCACGCGGGTCGCCCGGTTCGAACAGCATACGGTAGCTGATATTGGCCCTCAGCAGATTATAGCCCTTGGTCGGCGTCTCATTGGTCGGGTCGATATTGCGCTGCGCGAAAGCGTGCAGAAAGTTGATCCGCAGCAACCAGTTCGAGTCGCGCCAGAACGCGCCGCCGCCGAGCCTGACCGGCGGGATGCGTGGGACATTGCCGCCGCCGACAAATGTCGCGCGCACCACGTCAAACTGATGCTCGACGCCAAATACGCCGCCCGCCAGCGGCGCGACGTCGAGCTGGCTTTGAAACTCGCCGCCACGAAACAGCGCATTGCGCTGCGCATAGAAGGCCTGGCGCAGATCGCCCGCGCCGTCGAAGGCGCAACTCGCGAAATCGGATTCGCAGAGGGCGCCGGTGAGATTGCGAAAGATGAATCCGTCAAAGCGCGTGACATAGGCCGTCGCTTCGAAACGGAAGGGACCGGCGGGACGCCGCAGACCGAATTCGATCGTTTTCGCCCCTTCGATTCCGAGATTGGGATTGCCGATATCGAAAGTCGCCGTCGCATCATGGACGCCGCGCGAAAAAAGCTCGGGCGCGCGCGGCGCCCGTTCGACATATTGGGCGGTCAGGCTGGCGACGACGCCTTGCGGCAAATCCTGCAGAAAGCCGAAGGCGGCGCTTTTTGGCGTGAAATTGCGCACGCGGGCGATCTGCGGCGACGGATCAACCAGGAGTTCGGGAAACGCCCCCGAGACGGTGGCATGTTCGATCCGCCCGGCGAGCTGCATTTTCGATGTGTCGGTCAGTCTGAATTCATTGAACCAGTAGCCGGCGACGCTTCGCGTCCGATTGGGGTCGAAGAGCCCGCCCTCGCGTCCAGGCGCGGTCAGGATCTGATGCATGCCCTGAACGCCGAAGGCGCTGGTCAGAGTCGCAAATGAGAGGTCGAGGGGACGAAGCTGCGCTTCGACCCGCGCCTCGAGATCCTTATTTGTGAAAGTCTGCTGCACGCCATCAAAGCCGCCCTCATTGGCGAGTTCGTGGTGCTTGTAGTCGGTCAGCCCTGCCCAGAACCGGACCGCTTCGATGTAGGCCGACGCCGGTCGGAACTCGCCCTTGGTCGTGACGCGGGTCTGGCGAAGCTCGATGTGCGAACCGGCTTCCGAGGGCTCGATTCCCGGCAGGTGATAGCGCGCGTTGAATTGCGTCACCGCGAAGCCGACAAAGCCGCCGTCGAAGAAATAGGAGGCGCCGGCCGAGCCGCCGGCCGAGCGCATCGACGAATTGGGCTGGCGTCCGAAAACCGGCGGCGGCGGATCCGGCGGGTAAAGATAAGGATAGCCGGGGATGAGATAGTCGCTGCCGCGCCTGCCATGCACATCGACATGGATGGCGATATTGCCGCGGCCGGCGTCGAGCAGGGTCGCATTCTCCAACCCGTTGTCGACGGTCGCCACCGCCGCGCGCGAGTCGACGATGGAGCAACCCTCCGTCTCGGACACGGGCGCCAGCGCCAGACGACAGGGCAAGGCCGTGGGGATGCGGTTATTTTCGACATTGACGACGCCGCCGATCGCCTGCGACCCCCAGCGCAGCGTGGCGGGGCCGCGCACCACCTCGACCTGGCTCGCGGCGACGGGATCGACCGGAACCGCGTGGTCCTCGCCAAGCTCCGAGACCCCGCTATTGCTGATGCCGTTTTCCTGGATGCGCACCCGGTAATTGTCGAGGCCGCGCACCACCGGCCGGCTCGCCGCGCCCGGCGCGAAGGACGATCCGGTGATGCCGGGCTTGGCGAAGAGCACGTCGCCGAGCGTCGTCCCCGGCGAACGCCGCAGCTCGCCGCTGGTGACGACCGTCACCGTCGCGAATTGGTCGGCGACGATCGGGAGGACGCCCATCGGCGGCGCCGCTGTTTCGCGCGGCTCGGGGCCGTTCGGGCTCTGGGAGCTGCGGCTGCGCCCGCCGGGCGCCTGGGGCGGCTGCGGCGGGGCGACAGGCTTGCTGCGTTTGATCGGACTGACGGTGCCGACTTCGATCGGCGGCAACGCCTGCTGGGCGACCGCGCTCGCGACGCCCGCCACATAGGCCGCCGCCGAGCCGCAGACCGCCGCGCCGGCAACAACGCTTTTCCTCATCGACGCCCGCTCTCTGTGATCGGATGTTATAACATAACATATCCAGGGCCGACTGAAGCTTGTCAATGCGCCTTCGTTCAGCGTGACGATGTCGACGTCGTCTGTGGCGCTCGCGCCACAGCTGAGCGGTCAAAGGGGAATCAGGCGATCGCGCGCGTCTGTCCGGCGCGATATTTCTCCCAGCCGGCCGCGCGCAGCTTGCAGGCCGGGCATTCGCCGCAGCCATAGCCCCAGTCGAAGCGCCGGCCCCGCTCGCCGAGGTAGCAGGTGTGGGTTTCCTCGACGATCAGCCGCACCAGCGCCGCGCCGCCGAGCGATTCCGCCAGCCGCCAGGTCTCCGCCTTGTCGATCCACATCAGCGGCGTATGGACGGTAAAGCCGCGGTCCATGCCGAGGCTGAGCGCCTGCGCCATGGCGCGGATCGTCTGATCGCGGCAGTCGGGATAGCCGGAATAGTCGGTCTCGCACATGCCGCCGACGAGATCGGCGATCCCGCGCCGATAGGCGAGCGCCGCGGCGAAGGTCAGAAACAGCAAATTGCGCCCGGGAACGAAAGTGTTGGGAAGGCCGTCGGCGGCGAAGGCGATTTCGGCGTCGCGGGTCAGCGCCGTCTCGGAAATGGCCCCGATCGCCTCGATCGAAATGGTGCGATCTTCGCCAAGCCTCTCCGCCCACGACGGCGAGAGCCGCGCGAGCCCGGCGCGCAACCCCGCCCGTCGCGTTAGCTCGACGCGATGGCGCTGGCCATAATCGAATCCGACCGTCTCGACGCGCTCGTAGCGCGACAGCGCCCAGGCGAGACAGGTCGTAGAATCCTGCCCGCCGGAAAAGAGCACGAGGGCCGCAGCAGGCGATTGGGGGGCAAGTTCATCATTCATCGCGCTTAACTTAAATCATCGCTGCAAAACTGCGAGCCATCTCCGTCAGGCGCATATTTTGAAAAGGTCGGACAGCGCCCCCACATTAGCGCGGCGAATTTCCCCATATTCGAGCCCGGAACGAGACCGACATGCTGCTCTATAATACGCCGCTCGCGCCCAATCCCAGACGCGTCCGCATTTTTCTGGCTGAGAAAAACGTCACGATTCCTTCTCGCGACATCGATCTCCTGGCGCATGAACACAAGAACGAAGCCTATTCGGCCGTCAACGCGCTCGAGGAAGTCCCGGCGCTCGTTCTTGACGACGGCGCCGTGCTCACCGAATCGGTCGCCATCTGCCGCTACATTGAATCGCTTTATCCAGAGCCATCGCTCTTCGGGCGTGACGCGCGCGAACGGGCCTTCGTCGAGATGTGGCAACGGCGCGTCGAATTCCGTCTGTTCGTGCCGGTCACGCTCGCCTTTCGCCACAGCCACCCGGCGCTGGCGCGGCTTGAATCGCCGCAGAGGCCGGAATTCGCGGAGTTTCAGCGGCCACGCGCGCAGAAGATGATGCGTTTTCTGGACCAGGAACTCGCCGCGCGGCGCTTCATCGCCTCCGACGAGTTCACCATCGCCGACATCACCGCCATCGTCGCGATGGATCTGACAAAGCTCGGGCGGGTCGAAATTCCTCAAGACTTACCGCATCTTTCGCGCTGGCGCGCGGAAGTCTCGGCGCGTCCGAGCGTCGTGCCTTAAATGAGCCGGCGCCAATCCCGCCGAAAACTTGATGAGATTACTGCGCAAATTCGCGCCTGCCGCCACTGCGCTGAAACGCCAGATGGCGCGAAGCTGCCGCATGAGCCGAGGCCGGTGTTTCGGGTCTCGACGACCGCGCGGCTGCTGCTCGCGAGCCAGGCGCCCGGCAATCTCGTCAATCAGACCGGTATTCCCTTCAACGATCCTTCCGGCAATCGGCTGCGCGACTGGATGGGCGTCGACCGCGACACGTTCTATGACGTCTCGCGCATCGCCATCGCCCCGATGGGCTTCTGCTTTCCCGGAAACGACGCGGCGGGCGGCGACCTGCCGCCGCGTCCCGAGTGCCGCGCCCGCTGGCACGATTCTTTGTTCGCAGCGCTGCCCCAGATCGAGACGGTCATCGCGATCGGCCGCTATGCGCTGGACTATCATTTTGCGCGCCTTGGCCACGCTTTGCCGAAAGGTGCAGGCGTGTCCGAAATCGTCGCGCGCTGGCGCGAGTTTCAGGATGCGCGGCCGCTGATCTTTCCCCTCCCCCATCCCTCCTGGCGCAATACGGGCTGGCTGAAGCGCAATTCCTGGTTTGAAGCCGAAGTCCTGCCGGCGCTGCGCGCCGAAGTCGCGCGGCTCGTCAAAACGTGAGACAAGGCGCGGGTGACAAGCGTACTCATCGGAGACGGGCGACGCCGGGTCGAGATCGCCAACGAATTGCCCCTGACCTTGATCGCCGGCCCTTGCGCGCTCGAAAGCGCCGATGTGGCGCTGGAGATTGCCAACGAGCTGGCCCGGCTTGGCGAACGGCTGAACATCGGAATCGTCTTCAAGGCGTCGTTCGACAAGGCGAACCGCACCAGCGGCCACGCGCCGCGCGGCGTCGGCCTTGAGGCCGCATTGCCGATCTTCGCCAAGGTCAAGGACAGGACTGGCCTGCCGGTAATGACCGACGTGCATGAGACGTGGCAATGCGCGCCCGTCGCCGAAATTGTCGACCTTTTGCAGATACCCGCCTTCCTCTGCCGCCAGACCGATCTCATCGTCGCCGCGGCGAAAACCGGGCGTCCCGTCAACATCAAGAAGGGGCAGTTTCTCGCGCCCTGGGACATGGTCCATGCCGTCGAGAAGGCGCGCGCCACCGGCGATGGCGGCGTCCTCGTCACCGAACGCGGAACGAGCTTCGGCTATAACGCGCTTGTCGCCGACATGCGCGCGCTGCCGATTTTAAGAGAGACCGGCGCGCCAGTGATTTTCGACGCGACCCACGCCGTGCAGCAGCCGGGCGGGCATGGCGCGGAATCTTCCGGCGAGCGGCACTTCGTCGCGACGCTCGCCCGCGCGGCGGTCGCCGTCGGCGTCGCCGGGATGTTCATCGAGACCCATCCCGATCCAGGCGCCGCCGTCTCCGACCGCGCCACGCAGGTTCCGCTCGGCGCACTCGGCGCGCTTTTGGAGAAACTCCTCGAATTCGATAGGTTGGCGAAGGGGCTGCGTCCCTAAAAACTTGGCCGATCAATTCGGAGTTCATTATGGATTCTTCGGCAAGTTCCGAAGCAGAAAATCTTCCGGCAAGGGCGCATCGAAATCCTCGGCAATAAGTGTGACGATGGATTTGAGGCCGTGGCGCTCCTTGAATTCCTCCACCGCTTCGAGCCGCAGTCCCGTCTTGCGTCGATGCGGCACAAGACCGAAGACCGGCTTCCCATAGCGCGTCACGACGATCGTTTCGCCTTGCTCGACTCGGCGGGCGAGTTCGGCGAAGCGATTTTTCGCGTCCTTGATCGAAACCGTTGTCATGGCGGATATCAAGCCGCATCTACCCGCCGCGTCAACGCCCCGCGCCTCCGCGGCATGAGGGACGAGAGTCGGCCTATCCCGCCTCCGCGTAATCCGTCAGCCAGCCGACGGCGATAATGACGAGCCCCATGCCGGCGAAAAAGACGAAGGCGGTTCTTTCAGCGGAAATCGCGGGAAGAAAGGCGATGGCGATCAGCGTCGGGCCGACGATCCGTTCTACCCAGCCGTGAAGAGAAAACGCCAATCGCTGAAAGACGCCGAGCGGAAATCGCGTGATGAGCGTCATGGCGAGATGCACGCCCGCGAGCAGCCAGGAGAGTTGCGCCGCGATTCCCCCGAAACCAAGGACGCTCGGCGCAATGAGGAAGATCAGAACTGTAAGATAGTCGAGATAGCCGTGCAGGCGGGCCGCGATAAATCTCATCTTCGCTCCTCCCAGCGGCCCCGATCAGCCGCCGCGCCTTTGTGAGGCGCGGCCCGGCGACGGTCTGTCACCCATGTTACAAATCTGCGGATTTTTCTTTGGCGAGCGCTTGCAGCGCGAAGTGATTGACGCAGATGAGGTCGCGCCGATAGTCGAGGGCGCCCCCGCGCCGCAAATCATTCATGATCCGCGTCACCACCGGGCGGCTCGCATGGACGAGATCGGCGATATCCTGCTGCGTCAGCCTGATCTCGAGCGAATAGCCATGCGGGCAAGGCGCGCCAAAGGCGAGCGCGAGTTCAGCGAGCGTCTCGATCAGCCGCGCGGCGACCGTCTTGGTCTGGCGGTCAATGAGCCGATGCTCGGCGCGTTCCCGCGACGCCTCCAGGCCAGAGCTGAGGAAGCTTGAAAACGACGGGCACGTCGCGACGAGGCGCTCGACGTCCGACGGCGCGAACATCAGAACGCGCGCGTCGCCGATGGCGCTCGCGGCATGCGCCGACGCTCTTCCCGGCGAAGCGCTGCCGAAGAGATCGCCGGTTTTCACAATGGCCAGCGTAATCTGCGCCCCGCTTTCGGCGACATGCGAAAGCCTGATGACGCCCCGCGTCAGGCAATAGAGAAAATCCGGCGCTTCGCCCTGCAAATAGAGGGTCTCGCCGTCGGAATATTCAGCTTCCCGCAGCGAAGGCGCGCACAAACGCCACTCGGCGATATTCTCTTTCGATGGCATGTCGTCGCCCGGCGTTTCCCCTGACCGCGCATACTATCAAAATCGAAGACGCGCGATCGCAGTCAGAATGGCGAATTGACGCGCTTCCCCCGCCCTGTGGTATGAACTTTCATAAGTAAGCGATTACGGTTAAAATGGCGCCATTCAGGCGGGCGGGATCATGGCGCTCAATCCTTTCGACGACCGGAAAGAGAACGTCAAAGCCAAGGCCGCGGCGACCTATGCCGTCATCATCGCGGCGAATATTGTTGCCTGGGCATGGGCGTGGACAGCCTTCTCCGATCGGCCGGGTCTGATGGGGGCCGCTGTTCTGGCCTTCATGTTCGGACTGCGGCACGCTTTCGACGCCGACCATATCGCCGCCATCGACAATGTCGTGCGCAAACTGATGCAGGACGGCAAAACCCCCTATTCGGCAGGATTTTTCTTTTCGCTCGGCCATTCGACGATCGTCATTCTCGCCTCTGTCGCGATCGCCGCGACCGCCGCGACCGCGCAGGTCGGGCTGGACGAATTCCAGAGCGTAGGCGGCCTGATTGGCGCGAGCGTCTCCGCCCTCTTCCTCATCGGCGTCGGCCTCGTCAATCTTCTGCTGCTGAGAGGCGTCTGGTCGGCCTATCGCCGCGCCAGAAACGGCGAACCGGTGCACGATCAGGACCTCGACGCTCTGCTCAATGGGAGGGGTCTGTTGACTAGGTTTTTTCGTCCCGTGTTCGGTTTGGTCTCGCGATCCTGGCAGATGTATCTCGTCGGCTTCCTGTTCGGACTGGGCTTCGATGCGGCGACGGAAATTGGACTCCTTGGCGTCGCCGCAACGCAGGCCGCGCAAGGCATGTCCGTATGGATGATGCTCGTCTTTCCTGCCTTATTCACCGCCGGCATGTCGTTGATGGACACGTCCGACAGCGTTGCGATGACCGGCGCCTACGGCTGGGCGTTCGACGATCCGGTGAAGAAGCTTTGGTACAATCTGGTCATGACCGCGATGTCGGTAGTCGTCGCCATCTTCGTCGGCGGCGTGGAAGCTCTCGGGCTGCTTAGCGACAAGCTTGGCTTCGAAGGCGGCTTATGGCGCGTCGCTCAGACCCTCAACGACAATCTGGCCAATTTCGGCTTCGCGATCGTCGCGCTCCTCTTTGCGAGTTGGATCATCTCCACGCTCGCCGTTCGAACCAAAGCGCCGACGCAAGCCTATCGCGGCGCGGTCAGGATGGCGTTGCAGCCGCGGCGCGAGGAGTCGTGAATTCCAATATTCCCGGCATCTGCGTCTTTTTGCCGATCAGGAAGAAAGAGCGCGTCGCCTCTTTGCCCTTAAATTCGACGGTTCCGCCGTCCAGAAATACGTAATCGTCATTGAGGCGCACTTTGACCGCTTCCGACACGTGAATTTTGTCGGGCTGACCGGTGGATTCGAAACGGCTGGCGACATTCACGACATCGCCCCAAAGGTCATAGGAAAATCGTTTTTTTCCCACGACGCCGGCGGCCACGGTGCCGGTATGCACGCCCATACGCATGTGGAGCGCGTAAGGAAGCTCATTGCCGTAACTTGCGATAAAACTCTGCGCCTCCAAAGCGAAGTCTGCGATATGCTGACAGTGCAAGGGGTCCCGGTTCGGGACGCCGCCGACGACCATGTAACTGTCGCCGATCGTCTTGATTTTTTCGACGCCGTGCTTCTCGACAAGTTCGTCGAATTTTTCGAATATGGCGTTGAGCATATTGACGGTCGCGTGCGGTCCGAGCTTCGCCGAGAGTTCGGTAAAGCCGACAATGTCAGAGAAGAATACCGTAACTTCAGGAAAGACTTCCGCTATCGTCTCTTCTCCGCCGCGCAGCCGTTGGGCGATCGCCGCCGGTAGAATGTTGTGAAGCAGCTTTTCCGAACGAGAGCGTTCGACCTCCAGGTCCGACAACGCTTTGCCAGAAAGCTTTATTTTGTCTTCGAGCTTGTCGAAAGCGACGTTCAGATTTGCGACCATTGTGTTGATGGTCGTGGCGAGTTCGCTGATCTCGTCGCTTCCCAAAACCGAGGCTTGAGCCGCCAGATTTCCCGAGCCAATCTCGCGAACGACCGCCATGAGCTGTGACGCTCGAACCGAAAAGCGGTTTCGCAGGAAGAGGAAGGACACGATAACCAACCCGAACAAGCCAATGTTCAAATAAGTGTTTGCGTCCAGCACTTGGCTGGCAAATGCTTGTTGTCGCGCAATCTGCCCAGCGTATCTTTGACGAATCAATTTCTGCATCTGAAAGATTTTTTGAACCAGATCGCCATTGAGTTTTTGGTATTCATTGCTCAGCAGCAGCTTGGCCGCCAAGGCTCGGTCCGGCTTGCCCTTGCGAGAGAATGTTCCGGCGCCGTCATCGAATTCGCCATTGCTGGCATGCATGGCGGCGCGTTCGATCGCGACCAATTTGTCGTGGAAGGTTTGAGCTTCCTTGAGCTGATTTAATTCATGCGCCGTAATGTTCTGGCTCAGGAAACGGTCTTCAATCGAGATTGCGCCGTCGCCCTGGTTTTCAGGCGGTGGAATGATCCCGCCGTTCACAAGGTCCCAATAGCCGAAGCTGTAGTCTTCCGGCCGAACGACCTTGCCGTTCAGAATGTCCTCGATGGCGTTGTACCAATCGAGTCGTTTCGAGTCGCCGTTGGAAATGTAACCTGTCGAAAATCGCGTCTGCCATTGCGAAGAAAGGATCAAATCCTCGGCTAGAGTCGTCAGAGATTCCAGCTCGATATGCGATGTCTCCAATTCTTTTTGCGCTTTTTCGAGAAGAAAGCCGAGCGCCAGTTGCGCGCCTGCCAGCGCGACGAGCAACAGGAAGAAGACCGAGAAAAACGTCCGAAGCTTCATCTTCTCTCGCCTCGCGATCGGACGGTCTCAATGTCGGGAGACCGCAGCGGCGCATTGGTAGGCGATTTGCAGGCGGGCGCACAAGGGCGCGAAGTTTGGACCTGCGAAGCTTAGCCTCGCCCCCGGTAGGGCGGGACGCCCTGGTCCGGGAGCCACAGGTCTGCCGGCGGCGCGCCGGTTTGCCAGAAGACGTCGATCGGCATGCCGCCGCGCGGATACCAATAGCCGCCAATGCGCAACCACTGGGGCTTAAGCGCCGCGACGAGATCGCGCGCGATCCGCAGCGTGCAGTCTTCGTGAAAGGCGCCGTGGTTGCGGAAGCTTGAAAGATAAAGCTTCAAGGATTTCGATTCGACCAGCCATTCGGCCGGAACATAGTCGATGACAATATGCGCGAAATCGGGCTGTCCGGTCACCGGGCAGAGCGAGGTGAATTCGGGCGCGGTGAAGCGCACGAGATAGGTCGCGTCCTTGTGCGGGTTCGGCACGAGGTCGAGTTCCGCCTCATCCGGCGAAGCCGGCAAAGCGGCCTGCCGACCGAGCAGCGCCGCGCCCTTATGCGTCTTGGTCATGCAGGTAACAAAGGCGCCCTGCTGGCGACGTCAAGCGGCGCGCCGCTCACGGGTCGCGCGAATCCGGACATTCCCCTGCGCGCAAAGTGATCGGATGCGCCGACATCCAGCCCGAGAGGAATCGGTTCTCCGGGCTCTCCAACGCCTTGAGCATTTCGACGCGAACGATTTCGAGCCATTTTTCGCGCCTGTCCGGCGTGTTCATCTCCGCCGGCACGCCGAGATCGATGGCCTTCACCGCAAATTGATACGGCATGGTGTTCCAGAGGGCGACGCCGCCGCATTCGAGCATTCCCGACACGTCCTTTTCCGGCATATGGGCGATCTGCTCCTGTTCCGCGATCGGAACGGCTCCGGGGGTCCCGCTTTTCGACGCGACAATCGCGACTCCGTTGCGATAGAAGAGATTCTTCTTCACTCCGCTTCGCGTCGCGATCAGATCGCCGCCGATGACGAAGGCGGCCCCTGTGCTGCCAAGCGCGCATTTTAGAGTCCGATCGAAACAATGGGTGGCGCCGACCATGAGCGCGCTGCATCCGGCCTCGACCCAGCGAGCCAGAGTTTCCGGCTTCACATCGAGCACATAGGCGAGGCCGGGCATGTCCTCAATCTGATATTCGCATCTCTGCACGAGAGTCGCCGGCCAGCCGAGAAAATCTTCCTGCACAGGCGCGCAATTCCCTCGCAGGGGGGGATTTTTCTAACGTCGCCTTGGCGGCGGCGACGTGCTCCGGCGACTGAGCCGGCGCAAGCGTCGGAAAGGAAAGCCCCAAACAAAGACTGAAGACGGCGACGCCCCGACCCCATCGCCTTTCGATGCGCGCCATTCCAACCTCCCGGCGGACCGTCGCGCCTGGCGGCGACGCCCGCTCCTTTGATCGAACTCGAGGATAGGTTGGGGCCCTCGCCAGTCAATGGAATTGGCGGGCCCGCTGACCCGGCGGCGCAGCATCGTCGCGGCAAAAGCGCACGCCCTAAGACAAAAGCTTTTTGCGGCCGAGGCTTTTCGGGACGCTGCAATAGGTCTAAGAAGTCGCGCCGCTCCGCGCCGCATCAT
This sequence comes from Methylocystis sp., assembly GCF_050246715.1. Taxonomy (NCBI): domain Bacteria; kingdom Pseudomonadati; phylum Pseudomonadota; class Alphaproteobacteria; order Hyphomicrobiales; family Methylocystaceae; genus Methylocystis; species Methylocystis sp. Next base: position 26,937 of record NZ_JBFWVN010000011.1, on the reverse strand, counting down.
AAGAGGCTGAAATGACCGAGATCGTCGACATCCACGCCCGCGAAATTCTCGATTCCCGCGGGAATCCAACCGTCGAGGTCGAGGTCACGCTGGAGGACGGCTCCTCCGGCCGGGCGGCGGTTCCGTCAGGGGCCTCGACCGGCGCGCATGAGGCGGTGGAGAAGCGCGACGGCGATAAATCGCGCTATCTCGGCAAGGGCGTGCTCGCGGCGGTCGACAACGTCAATGACGAAATCGCCGGGGCGCTGCTCGGCTTTGAGGCCGAGGATCAGGTCGCCATCGACGAGACGATGATCAAGCTCGACGGCACGCCAAACAAGGCGCGGCTCGGCGCGAACGCCATTCTCGGCGTGTCGCTCGCCGTCGCCAAAGCGGCGGCCGAGGCGACCGCCCTGCCGCTTTATCGCTACGTCGGCGGCGTTCAGGCCCGGGTGCTGCCGACGCCGATGATGAACATCGTCAATGGCGGGGTGCACGCCGACAATCCGATCGACTTCCAGGAATTCATGATCATGCCGACCGGCGCGCCGAATGTGCGCGACGCCATCCGCTGGGGCGCGGAGATTTTCCATACGCTCAAGGCGGCGCTGAAGAAGGCGGGCCTCAGCACCTCGGTCGGCGACGAAGGCGGTTTCGCCCCCAATCTTCCCTCCGCTGAAGCGGCGCTCGACTTCGTCATGAAGGCGATCGAAACGGCGGGCTTCAAGCCCGGCGTCGATGTGCATCTCGCCTCGGACTGCGCCGCGACGGAATTCTTCAAGGACGGCAAATATGTTTACGAAGGCGAAGGCGTGACGCGTTCGATCGACGAACAGGTCGCCTATCTCGCCAAGCTCGCCGGCGCCTATCCGATCGTCTCGATCGAGGACGGCATGGCTGAGGATGATTGGGAGGGCTGGAAGAAGCTCACCGACGCCATCGGCGACAAGGTTCAGCTCGTCGGCGACGATCTCTTCGTCACCAATGTCGTGCGCCTAAACGAGGGCATCAAGAAGGGCGTCGCCAATTCGCTGCTCGTCAAAGTCAATCAGATCGGCACGCTGACCGAAACGCTCGCCTCGGTCGAAACCGCGCATCGCGCCGGCTACACCACCGTGTTCTCGCATCGCTCCGGCGAGACTGAGGATTCGACCATTGCCGATCTCGTCGTCGCGACGAACAGCGGCCAGATCAAGACGGGCTCGCTCGCCCGCTCCGACCGCACCGCCAAATATAACCAGCTCATCCGCATCGAAGAGGAGCTGGGCGACGCGGCGATCTACGCCGGCAAGAGCGCGCTCAAGGCGCTGGCGTAGCATGTGACGTGGAATCTCGGCTGTCGTGCGCCGCAGACATCAATCCGGGCGTAAAAGCGTGGCCGGCGGCAAGCGCTGCATGCGCCTTGAGAAGATTTTGGACGAAGCCCAATTTGTCTTTCACGATCGGCGAGATCACGAAGGGATAGATGTCGGGCTGTCCCATCGATCGATTGATGTTGTTCAATGCGAATGAAATGTCGAGCCAATTATCGATCATCTCGTTGATGTCGGGATAGGCGTAGGGATCGAAATCGACCCGCCCCGGCGAGCCGTCGTTGCGTCGCACCACGAGCCCGGCGCTCCGGCCGGTTTCGAGCGCATCGACGATATGCAGATAATGCGCAAAGGTTTCCGCGAAATCTTCCCACGGATGGGCTGAGGCATAGGCGCTGATGTGATTCAGCCGCCAGTCGGCCGGGGGTCCTTCTTCATAATGCCTCCGCAGGGACGCTGGATAGTCTTCCCGCTCATCTCCAAAAAGGTCGCGAAAAGCGTAGAGATGCTCGGAGCGCGCGACGATGCGATCCCAATAATAGTGCCCAATCTCATGCCTGAAATGGCCGAGCAAGGTGCGGTAGGGCTCGCCCATCTCGTCCCGCATTTTCTCGCGCGCCGGGTCATCGGCTTCCTTCAAGGCGATGGTGATCAGGCCCGAATTATGGCCGGTCAGCACAGGCCTTTGTGAAGGCTCCTCCGCAAGGAAGTCGAATATCAGCGGCGCGCCGTCGTTCTCGGAAGCGTTCGGCGCAGGCAGATTCAGTCGGATGAGACTGTAAAACAGCCGCCGTTTGGCGATCTCGATTTTCTGCCAGGCGGCGTGGCGCTTTTCATCCGATAAGTCGGGCACGGTTCGATTGTGCTGACAGGCGACACAATATTCCGACCCGGCGCCCTTCTCGACCATCCAGTTGCAGCCGTGTAGCTCCCAGTTCTTGCAGAAGCGATATTGGCGGGTTCCGTCAGCCAGCGCGATCCAGGCTTCGCCGGAAGGTTCGACGGCGGTCATCGCGCCGAGCGCCGGCAGGTAGCCGAGCATATGCCCGCAACTTTCGCATTTGACGTTCTCAAAAAGGATGCTCTGGCGGTAAATCTGACAGCGAAAGGCTTTCATGGGAGACCCGCCTGAGACGCGCTGCGGCATAACTGCTTGGCAGACCGAATGTTCCGAGCTCCAGGGGCGCGATCATCCGCCGGGCGCTCGACGTCCGGAAAGTCTAATCTGGGTGCCGGCTCTTTGCGCAGGACGTATCCAGGCGCTAGGCTCATTGCCGCAATTTCAGACAAAGCCGCGAGTTTCTCGGCTGTTTAGATTGACACTTCGCGGCTGCATCCCGCTAAACTCCGGATTGGCCTCGCGCCAGTTCACAAGACAATGGCGCTGAAACGAGACGCTGATCAACGTGTCGATCCAGATCGCCCTTCATCACATTACCCACTACAAATATGACCGCTTGGTTGCGCTCGGACCGCAGATTGTCCGGCTGCGCCCCGCCCCCCATTGTCGCACGAAAATCTCCAGCTACTCGCTCAAGATCGCGCCTTCGGGCCACTTCATCAATTGGCAGCAGGACCCGCACGGCAATTGGCTGGCGCGTCTCGTGTTCCCGGACAAGGCGCATGAATTCAAGATTGAAGTCGACTTGCTGGCGGAGCTCGCCGTCTATAATCCCTTCGATTTTTTCATCGAGCCTTACGCTGAAGAATTCCCCTTCGCTTATCCGGACGAGCAGAAGATCGAGCTTGCGGCTTACCTCGAACCCGAAGACGTCGGCCCGCTGACCGAAGGCTTCCTCCAAAGCCTGCCCAGGGAAAAGACGCGCACCATCAATTTTCTCGTCGAGCTCAACGCGCGACTGCATCACGCCATTCGCTACGTCATCCGGATGGAGCCTGGCGTGCAAGCGCCGGAGGAAACGCTGGCGCTCGGGTCGGGGTCTTGCCGCGATTCCGCTTGGCTGCTTGTGCAGATCCTGCGCAAGCTCGGTCTCGCCGCGCGTTTCGTCTCCGGCTATCTCATTCAGCTGAAGGCCGACATCGATCCTATCGAGGGCCCGAAAGGAACCGATCACGACTTCACCGATCTGCACGCCTGGACCGAAGTTTTTCTGCCCGGCGCCGGTTGGATCGGTCTCGACGCGACTTCGGGACTGTTCTGCGGCGAGGGCCATCTGCCGGTCTGCGGCGCGCCGCATTATCGCTCCGCGGCGCCCTTGTCGGGCTTGGTGGAGCCTGCGCGAGTCGATTTCAATTTCGAGATGCGCGTCGACCGCATCAATGAGGCGCCGCGGATCACCGCGCCCTTTTCCGACGAGGCGTGGCGCCGGCTCGACGCGCTCGGCGAAAAGGTCGACGCCGATCTCAACGCGCAGGACGTTCGCCTCACCATGGGCGGCGAGCCGACATTCGTCTCGATCGACGATTTCGAATCCGCCGAATGGAACACGGCGGCGACCGGCCCAAGCAAGCGCGAGCGCGCCGACGACCTTATTCACAGGCTGCGCGAGCGCTTCGCGCCGAACGGCTTTCTGCATTACGGCCAGGGCAAATGGTATCCCGGCGAAAGCCTCCCCCGCTGGGCCTTTGGCCTTTATTGGCGACGCGACGGCAAGTCGATGTTCGCGCAAACCCAATTCTTCGCCGATAATGCGGAGAAGAAAGGCGCGACCACTGCGGACGCGGAAGTTTTCACGCAAGCTCTCGCGGAACGACTGGGGGTGGGCGCCGAACATGCCGTGCCGGCTTATGAGGATCCCACGCATTGGATGGTCAAGGAGGGCGCCCTTCCAATTAATGTCGATCCCTCGGATCCCAAGATCGACGACGCCGAGGAACGCTCGCGCATGATGCGGGTATTCGAGCGCGGCCTGAGCAAACCCACGGGCTTTGTCCTGCCAATCCAGCGCTGGAACGCGCAGGCCGAGTCTACGTCTCGGTGGACGTCGGAAAAGTGGACGCTGCGTCGCGGAAAACTGTTCCTGGCCCCCGGCGACTCGCCGATCGGGCTGCGGCTTCCAGTGGCGTCCCTGCCCAAACTGTCCGAGGAGGAATTTCCCTACATTCATCCGCAGGATCCCTTCGCCCCGCGCGAACCGCTGCCGGAGCCCGGACATTTCTGGCGCATCCAAGCCGGCGGTCAGACTGGTGGCGGACAGGCGCGCCAGGACGTGCACGAACAGTCGATCGTCGAAGGCGCGGTGCGGACCGCCTTCACCATCGAGCCGCGCGACGGCAATCTCTGCGTGTTCATGCCCCCTGTCGCGACGCTCGAGGACTATCTTGAACTGCTTGAGGCGGTCGAGGAGAGCGCCAAGGTCACGGGGCTGCCGCCTCATATCGAAGGCTATCCGCCGCCAAACGATCCGCGCCTCGAATCGATCAAGGTGACGCCCGATCCGGGAGTCATCGAGGTCAATATCCACCCGGCGGCCAATTGGCGGCAGGCCGTCGAGACAACGACCGCGCTTTATGAAGAAGCCCGGCAGGCGCGATTGACGACCGCGAAATTCATGATCGACGGCCGGCAAATCGGTTCGGGCGGCGGCAATCATGTCGTGCTTGGCGGCGAGACGGCGTCCGACTCGCCCTTCCTGCGGCGTCCCGACCTGTTGAAGAGCCTTGTGCTCTATTGGCAGCGCCATCCCGCGCTGTCCTATCTGTTCTCCGGATTGTTCATCGGTCCGACGAGCCAGTCGCCGCGGGTCGACGAAGCGCGCCACGACTCGCTTTACGAACTGGAGATTGCGCTCGCTCAGGTGCCGTCGTCCGGCGAAAACTATGTGCCGCCATGGCTCGTCGATCGGCTGTTTCGCAATTTGCTGGTCGATGTCGCCGGCAACACCCATCGCGCCGAAATCTGCATCGACAAGCTCTATTCCCCGGACGGACCGACCGGGCGCCTGGGACTGGTTGAATTCCGCGCTTTCGAAATGCCGCCCGACGCGCGCATGAGTCTCGCGCAGCAATTATTGCTTCGCGCCCTCGTCGCCTGGTTCTGGCGCGAGCCGCAGCATGGCGATCTGGTGCGCTGGGGAACGGCGCTGCACGACAAATTCATGCTGCCGCATTTCGTCTGGCAGGATTTCCTAGGCGTGCTCGACGATCTGCGCCGCGCCGGTTACCCCTTCGAACCGGAATGGTTCGAGGCGCAGCGCGAGTTCCGCTTCCCGCTCGCGGGCTGCGTCGAACATGGCGGAGTCCATCTCGAAATTCGCGGCGCGCTCGAACCCTGGCATGTGATGGGCGAGGAAGGCGGCAATGGCGGCACCGTGCGCTATGTCGACTCTTCGCTCGAGCGCCTGCAGGTCAAGGCGACGGGGCTCGTTCCCGGTCGCCACGTCATCGCCTGCAACGGACGCCGCGTTCCGATGACCGGCATCGGCGTCCCCGGAGAGGCGGTGGCGGGCGTGCGCTTTAAAGCCTGGCAGCCGCACTCGGGCCTTCATCCGACGCTGCCCGTCCAGGCGCCGCTGACCTTCGACGTGATCGACTGCTGGAGCAGGCGCTCGCTCGGCGGCTGCGTCTATCACGCGACCCATCCCGGAGGCCGCAATTACGACTCCTTCCCCGTCAACAGTAACGAAGCCGAAGCGCGGCGGCTGGCGCGATTTGAGGATCATGGACACACGCCCGGCCCTGTCGATCCGCCGCACGAAGAGCCAAGCCAAGAGTTTCCGCTGACTCTGGACCTTCGGAGGAACATTGTCCGCTGAGCGCGTGATCGAGACGGACGAGGCCTCCCGGCATGTCGCCGCCTGGATCGCCGAATATGGGCCGACGCACGACGCGCCTGACGAATTGCTTGATAGTGATGGTCTCCCGCGCGCGCACTGGCGACAATTCCTCGATTCATTCGCCGCATTCGGCGACGCCGGCCTGGAGCAGCGCTTCGCCGCCGCCGGCCGGCGCATTGAAGACATGGGGATTTCCTACCGGGTTCAAGGAGAAGCCAAGGAGCGTAGCTGGCCGCTCGGTCGCCTGCCGCTCCTGATTCCGGAATTGGAATGGCGCGAGATCGCTGCGGGAGTCGCGCAGCGCGCGGAGCTTCTCGATCTGATCCTGCATGACATCTATGGCGACGCGCGGCTTGTCGCGGAGGGCGTCCTTCCGGCCGCGGCCGTCGCCGGCGCCCCGAATTTCATCCGGCCGATGTGCGGAGCGACGCCGCCGGGCGGCCGTTGGCTTCGCTTTTACGCCGCCGACCTGGGGCGAGGGCCGGACGGAAATTGGCGCGTGCTCGGCGATCGCGCGCAGGCGCCGTCGGGGGCCGGCTACGCCCTGGAAAATCGGCTCGTGTTGTCGCGCGCGCTGCCGAGCCTTTATCGAGACATGAACGTCGAGCGCCTCGCGCCGTTCTTTCGGGACTTTCGCGCAGGCATTTCCCGCGCCGCGCAGCGCGTCGATCCGCGCATTTGCCTGCTGACGCCCGGCCCCTGGAGCGAAACCTATTCCGAACAGGCGCATCTCGCCCGCTATCTCGGTTTTGCGCTGGTTGAAGGCGAAGATCTCGTGGCGAGCGACGGCAAGCTGCATGTGCGCACCATCGCCGGCTTGAAGCGCGCCGACGTCATCTGGCGTCGCGTCGACGCCGACTGGTGTGATCCGCTGGAGCAGAACGCCGCGTCGCGGCTCGGGGTCGCCGGCATGTTCGACGCGATTCGCAAAGGCGCCGTCGTCGTCGCAAATATGCCGGGCGCGGGGGTGATCGAGTCGCGCGCGCTGATGAGCTTCATGCCGGAATTGTCGAAACGCGTGCTCGGCCAAAATCTCAAACTTTCGAATATCGAATCCTGGTGGTGCGGCCGCGAAAAGGAACGCAGACAAGTTCTCGACGCCTTGAGCGAATTCGCGATCAGCGGCGCCTTCGCCGACCGGCTTCCCGGTTTTGGTGAACGTCGCGAGGCGCTCGGCCACGCGCTCTCCGGCGAGGAGCGCACAAGACTGATCGACGCCATAAATCAGCGCGGCGTCGACTATGTCGCTCAGGCGCCGACAAGGCTCTCCACGACTCCCGCCTGGATCGACGGCAGGCTGTCGCCAAGGCCGTTCGTCTTGCGCGTCTTCGCCGCCGCGACGGCGCAGGGATGGACCGTCATGCCCGGCGGCTTCTGCCGCATCTCCAACCAGCCGGATGTGCGCGACGTCTCGATGGACGCCGGCGCGCAATCCAGCGACGTGTGGGTGTTGTCGAACGGTCCGATCAAATGGTCGACGCTGCTGCCGTCCGACGAGGACCCGCCGATCGTGCGCGCGCTCGGCAATCTGCCGAGCCGCGCCGCCGACAATCTCTTCTGGATGGGCCGCTACCTCGAGCGCGCCGAAGCGACGTTGCGAATCGTGCGGACTCTCGCCGCGCGCCTGGGGCAGCCGCAGCACATCGAACTCCACGGGCGCCAGACGATCGAACGGCTCGCGCGATTGCTGATCGCCTGGGGCGCTGCGCCAGAGGACATGCCGGACATGAATCCGACGCAGATCGCGTGGGCGGCGACCGCCGACGCTGATGCGTACGGTTCGGCGCTGTCGGTCGTGCGCAATGCAAAACGTGCGGCGTCGATCGTGCGCGAGCGCATGTCCAACGATGTCTGGCAGCTGATCGGAAGGATCGAAACGCGTCTGACGCGCGCCGGCGCGCGCGCCATCACCGAGCCGGAAACGCTGGAGATCATCGAGCGCTCGCTGCATACGCTGGCGGCCTTGTCCGGACTGATCGACGAAAATTTCAATCGCGTGGCCGGCTGGAGCTTTATCGATCTTGGCCGACGGCTTGAGCGCGCCATCGGGGCCTGCCGCTTTGCGCGACAGCTCGCCGGCGACCAGGCGACGGTCGAGACGCTCGATGCGTTGCTCGATCTTCTCGATTCGCAGATCACCTATCGCTCGCGCTATATCGCCGGCGCGGCGCTCGCGCCCGTCCTCGACATGGCGATACTCGACCCGTTCAACCCGCGATCGGTCGCCTTCCAGGCGATGCGCATCGACGAACATCTCGCAGCGCTGCCTTCTCTGCGAAACGACGGCGTAATGGAGCCGCCCCGGCGACTCTCGGTCAGACTGCGCGCCGAGCTCGAGTCGGAGGATGCGCGCCGTTTGGACGCCTTGACCATTCTTGCATGGGAACAACGCCTGATGACTCTCGCCGACAGAATCGCCGAGCGATATTTCACGCATGGCGCCGAAGGCGAAGCAAACTCTCAGCCGTCGCGGATCGCGTGATTTACGATATCGTCCATCACACGACATACAAATATGACGCGCCCGTCGCCTCGGCGCGCTGCGCCATGCGTCTGCTGCCGCGCAGCGATCGCGGCCAAACCGTCCTGTCCAGCAAGATCGAGCTGTCGCCGTCTGCCGATCTCATCAGCGACAGGATCGACTTTCACGGAAATCGCGTTTGCGAGGCGCGCATCCTCGAGCCCCACACCAGACTGCGCATCGGCCTTGCGGCGCGCGTCGCGGTGGAGCGGCCGGCGCCGCCTGTTTCGGCCCTGACGCCGGCATGGGAAATCGTGAGGACCGCGGCCCATGAAGCCAATTCGCTCCAGGCGTCATCTCCCGCCCATTACATCTATGCGAGCCGCCATGCGCCACTGTTCAACGCGGCGACGAAATACGCGCGCAAAAGCTTTTCGCCCCATCGGCCCATTCTCGAAGGCGCCATTGAACTGACGAAACGCATCCACGCCGATTTCGCCTATGATCCGGATGCGACGCATATTGCGACGCCGATCGTGCAGGCCTTCGACAACCGCCGCGGAGTCTGCCAGGATTTCGCCCATATCATGATCGCCGCTTTGCGCGGCCTCGGCTTGGCCGCGTCCTATGTCAGCGGTTATCTTCGAACCTTTGCGGCGCCTGGCCAGACGCGGCTGGAAGGCGCCGACTCGACCCACGCATGGGTCTCCCTCTGGTGCGGACCCGAATTTGGGTTCTTCGATCTCGATCCGACCAACGCCATGGCGGTCGGCAATGATCATATCGCGATCGCGATCGGGCGCGACTATGCGGACGTCTCGCCGATCGACGGCGTGATTCTGGGCGCCGGCAATCAAGACCTGGACGTGAGCGTCGACGTAAAGGAAGCCGCGATTTAGAACTCTCTTTGAACAAGCCGGATGCCATTCCCGACGCGCGCAACGCGCGCGATCGGCAATCCAGAATCACAACATGAGTCATTGAATTGGCCCTGGATTCCCGGTCAGGCCTTCGGCCTGCCGGGAATGACAAGGTCTGAGCGAACGGATCGGCCGGAACCCGTGTGACTTGACGCTCCTCCAGACGCGGGATGGAGCCGCCGCTCGAAACCCTCCGAAAAAATATTCATCCGTCTGCATCCGAACGCCGAACCGCGGCGTAACCCTAAGCGAGCGCGACGCGCTGCGGCCGGTAAAAAGGAGCAGAAGATGAGCAATTCCGATTTGATCCGATCCCTTTACGCGGCCTTCGGGCGCGGCGACGTCAAATCCATTCTCGATGCGCTCGACCCCGCGATCGAATGGCTGTCGAGCGGCGACGCCAAGATCGTTCCCTGGGGGGGCCGTCGCGGCGGCGTCGCCGGAGCGGCGTCCTTCTTCCAAGCGCTTGCGGAGTATCTCGATTTCGAAGCTTTCGAGCCGACGGAATTTTTTGAATCGGGCGACACGGTGATCGTGCTCGGCCGCACCAAGGCGCGGGTGAAGAAGGGCGGCGTCTTCGACGGCGATTGGGCGCATGTCTTCACGCTCAAAAACGGCAAGCTGCTGCGTTTTCGTGAATTCTACGACACGAAGTCGATCGCCGACGCCATCGCAGCATGATCGATTCCAAAAATTTAGAGCGTGCTTAACGCGAAAAGCCGGATTCCACTTTTTCGTTAGCCGCGCTCTAACGCCGGGTGAGTTTCCCGACGCATTGATCATTTAGCATCGGAGATCGGCCAATGGAGCCTGCTCGCATACCGGACACTCGCTCGATAAGCGACGCGCCGCCCGTTCACGGACTGATCGCCGAAGGCGGCAGCTATTCAAATTGGGGCGGACATCGCGCCACGACGCCAGCCGTCTATGTCGAGCCGATCAGCTATGCGGATGTGCAGTCGATCGCGCGCGATCATGGGCGATTTCCGACCCCGGTCAGTCCGGTCGGTTCGATGCTGTCGGTCACCGACGCCATCGTTAACGACGGTGGAACGCTCGTTTGTCTGCGCAAGCTCGATTCAATTCTTGGGACAGAGACCGACGCGCTCGGGCGCGCCGTCGTACGCGTACAGGCGGGCTGCCGCTTGAAGAAGCTGAACATGTGGTTGAAAGAGCGCGGGCTTGAGATTCCCTTTCAGGCCGAGATCGGCGAAGCGACTGTCGGCTCGGTCGCGGTAGGGGATACGAAAGAGTCCTCACTTGACGCGCCGGGCTATTTCTCGGCCCATGTGGTCGAAGCGACTTATGTCGATGAGTTCGGCGAATTGCGAACCATTTTCGACTACGCCGACGGCCCGATATTTTATGAGTTCAAATGCAGCTTCGGGCTGATGGGAATTGTCGTCGAATGCTGCGTGGAAACGCGGCCGGCGCGGCTGTGCCGCAGCGACATTTCGCTCGAGACATATGAGACGCCGCAGCAGCTCGCGCGCGGCCTCCTCGAAAAGCGCGGACAGTGCGACGCGTTGCTCGCCATTGTGTTTCTCGACAAGCTTATCGGCGTTTTTGACCAGCGCTACGCGGCTGGCCCCGGGAGCGTCGCGCCATTCTCCCAATCGCGATGTGAAGAATTCCGAGTCGCGAAGCGGCTTGCGATCCAGCGCGGCTTCGATGGCGTCACGACGCCGCTGCCGAAAGGAATCCTTTATTCACGCGCCGACTTCGTGAACGAATATTGGCGGCCGTGCAAGGACGAGAAGCGGCTCGACTTTCAATACTACGAGCACGATATTTTCAAGCTGGAGCACGTGATCTCCGAGAGCTACGTTTTCGTCAAGGCTTTCGAGGAGGAGACAGGGTTCACGCCGGGCGGCTGGGCAACTTATTTCGTCAATCGTCTGCCTCGCGCCCAAAAGCCGTTCGGACTTTATTCGGATGGGCCCGGCGTGTCTTTTTCGTTCGACCCCTTCTGCAGCGATCCCTGCTCGCCGCGATGGCAGGATTTCTCGCGACGTTACAACCGGCTCGCGATCGATTCGCTCGGCGCCCGCGTTTCGCCAATTCAGACTCAGTGGCTCGGGAAAGGCGACGTTACGATACCGAAACGCTTGACGCGATCCCGCTTCACGACTCGTTATTTTGGCGAGTTCCTTGAATGATGTTCGATTGCGATTCGTATGCTGCGCGTCTCGACGACCCAGCAGGCTTTGGCTATGCTGTTTGCGATGCAAGGCCGCCGCGTCGGGGAACGACTGTTGACGTGCACAAATCTCTTGAAGCGCTTCTGCAGCGGGTCGCAAAAAAGGACCGCGCAGCCTTCCGCGATCTTTACGCCGCGACCTCGTCGCGGCTCTTCGCCGTCTGCCTTAACCTGCTGCGCGATCGCCCGCGCGCCGAGGAAGCTCTACAGGAGGCCTTTGCGCGCATATGGGAACGCGCGGCGAGCTTTGATGCGGGAAAAGGTGCCGCTCTCGCCTGGATGACCGTCGTGACCCGGCGAATCGCGCTTAATGAATTGCGACGGCGCGACAGCGCGCACGCGTCGCTCGAAGAGGAGGAAGCGCCGGAAATCGCGGCGGATCTTCCAGAGCACGATCCTTTGGCTAAGGGTCGCCTCATCGAATGTCTCGAAAAACTTGGCGAGGAACGTCGTCAATGGGTGCTGCTCGCCTACATCCATGGCTATTCTCATGAAGAGCTCGCGAAGCGTTTCCAGCGCCCGCTGGGCACGATGAAATCCGCATTGTTTCGGGGACTCGCTGACCTAAGAAGGTGCATCTCATGATGGACCCCGACGAGATTGACGCCGCACTGTTTGCGGTGGGAGCGTTGAGCCGCAGCGAGACGGAAATCCTGAAGGCGCGCCAGAGGCATGATTCTGCTTTCGCCGCGAAGGCACGTGAATGGGAGGGAGCGCTTGCGCCGCTTGCCATATACGCGGGCGACGTCGTGCCGCCGCCCGATCTCTTCGACAAAATCGAGGCGCGCATCGACGCGCGCGAGAAGCTTGATTCCATGAGCCGGACGCTTCGCGCCAATGAAGGCCAGTGGATTGCTCTCGGCCCGGGCGTTCGCATCAAGGAGCTACATCGTAACGTCACGCTCAAGCGCTGGACGATACTCGTCGACGCCGAGCCCGGCGCCATCTTTCCCGAGCATGAACATACGCAGGACGAGGAGATCTTCGTGATTTCTGGCGATCTTGCCTTTGGCGATGTGGAGCTCGGCCCGGGCGACTTTCATTTCTCGCCCAAGGGCAGCGTTCACGCGGCGCATCGCACCCGCGCCGGTTGCCGCTGCATTATCATTCAGGCGATGTGACCGCACGCAGAGCAAAAAAGATGCGGCCGCGAAACGCTCGCGGCCGCTTTGAATGCGCCAAACTCGTCACCGCATGACGCGGATGGTTCCGGTCATATTCGGATGCAGTCGGCAATAATAGGCAAAGTCGCCCGGCTTCTGCGCGCGCCAATGGGCGGGCTTTGACGTCGGCGTCGCAATGTCGAAGGCACCGTCGCGGGACGTCGCCGTGTGCTCGACAAAATCCTTGTTGGTCCAGGTCACCGTGTCGCCGATGCGAACGGTGACGACAGACGGCTTGAAGTCGAGATCGGCGATCACGACGCTCGCAGCCTCGCCGGCGGACGCGCGCGTCACGCCCGCCGGCAAGACCAGCGACGAGAACACCGCGTTGAGCGCGATGTTGCGCATCGGCGTCACTCCTTGCTCGCCGCGTGCTTGCGCGCGAGCCGTTCGACCATGTGCTCCGCATGTCGCTGGTGGCCTTCGAAAATTTTTAGGCCGACCTTGAGGAGATCTTTCAGTTCCCCATTGCTGGCGGAAGGAATGAGCTGTGTGTCGACGGCCGCATTCACCAGCGAATGATAGGCGACTTCATTCTCGGCATAGGCGCGGTCGAAGGCGGCGCCGGAGAGGCGTTTCAATTCGGCGCGTTTAGTTGCCGCCTGACTGGCGATCGTCTGGCTCGTCGCATTGTCTTCCGGCGTCACGCCGAGCTTCTTGACCAGCGCCAGAGCCTTGTCGTTGACCGCCTTATGATCCTTCACCATTTCCATGGCGAATTCGCGCACGACCTTGTTCTTCGAGCGCTTAAGGGCGATTTCGGCGTAGCCGATGTCGACCAGGCCGGCGGTATAGGCGATATGCGCGATCTGGGGATCAGTCGGCGTATCCGCCGCCCGCGCCGAAAGAGTCGTGGCGAAAACAAAGCCGGCGACGAGTGGAGCAATAACTTTCATGATGTCCTCCATTTGGATGCGGTCGTTGAACTGACCACAGCCATTACCGAGGACTGCAGAATTTGGATGCGCGATTTTTTAAAGAATGATGCTGGACGCTGCGCGCTGCCGGCCAGGGTTTGTCATTCCCGACGCGCGCAACGCGCGCGATCGGGAATCCAGAGTCACAACATGAGTCATGGGATTCCTCTGGATTCCCGGTCAGGCCTTCGGCCTGCCGGGAATGACAATGGCGCAAGCGACCGTTCGGCGGCGCACCTGTTCATGGGTCGAGGCCGTTCTTTTGCCTAAAGCCACGACACCTTTCCCGTGCCGATGTCATAGACGGCTCCGGCGAGCTTCACTTTTTGCGCGGCGACGGCCTCGGCGACGATCGGTTTCGCCGTCGTCAACCGCTTAACATTGTAGCGGACGTTCTGCGCGATCGCCGCGGCGAGCGGGTCCGCGGCCTTTTGCTTTTCCACCAAATCGATGGACGGCTTGATCGCATTGACGAGCTGAGGCAGATGCCCGGGCAGTTTGGTTTTTTCCTTTAAGACCTTGATCGTCGCGGCGACGGCGCCGCAATTGGAATGGCCGAGCACGACGATGAGCGGAATGCCGAGAATCTTCACGCCATATTCGAGGCTCGCGAGCCCGTCCGTATTGACGAAATTGCCGGCGACGCGAACGACGAAGAGATCGCCCAGACCCTGATCGAACGCGAGTTCCGGCGCGACGCGCGAATCCGAACAGCTCACCAATGCGGCGAAAGGATACTGAGCTTGCACGCGACCGGCCCGTCCGGCGGACAGATCGCGGTTGACCGCCGTATTGCTCGCATATCGCGCATTGCCGTCCACTAGACGCTTGAGCGCCTCGTCCGGCGAAACTGGAGCAGAAACGGCGGCGCCGGACGAAGATTGGGCGTAAGCATCGGCCAGACTGCCCATCAGGACCGTCGACGCGCCCGAAGCGACGAATGATCGCCTAGATAAATGGTGCGAATGATCGTTGCACATGTCGCTTCTCCCCCAGTCCTTCGCGCCCGCTCAAGCAAGAATGCCGCGTTCGATTTGAGCGATCGAATTGACTCCCGTCAAGGTCATCGCCACGCGCATGTCCTTGGCGAAAAGCTCGAGCATGTTCTCGACGCCAGCCTCGCCGGCCGCCGCCAGGGCATAGGCGGCGGCCCGCCCGAGCAGAACGCCCTTTGCGCCAAGCGCCAGCATGCGCACGACGTCCAGTCCGGACCGCACGCCGGAGTCGGCAAACACGGCAAGATCATTCCCGACGGCGTCGGCGATCGGCGGCAGCGCTTTAACCGTCGACAGCGCGCCATCGAGCTGCCGTCCGCCATGGTTGGAAACGACGATTCCGTCCGCGCCGAACCGCACGGCGTCCCTCGCGTCCTCGGGATCCAATATGCCCTTGATGATCAATGGGCCCTTCCAGAAATCGCGAATCCATTCGAGGTCCGACCAGCTGATCGACGGATCAATGTTTTTCCCTAGCCAGCCGATGTAATCCTCAAGTCCGGTCGCCTTGCCAAGATATTTGGAGACATTGCCGAGATCATGCGGTCGGCCGCGCAGTCCGACATCAAGAGTCCAGCGGGGCTTCGTCATCGCCTGAAGCAGGCGTCGTGTTTTCTTAAATGGTCCCGACATGCCTGATTGAGCGTCGCGATAGCGCGACCCATGCACCGGCAAATCCACCGTGAAGACGAGAATTTCGACGCCGGCGCGCTGGGCGCGCTCCAGCATGGACTGCATGAAGCCGCGGTCCTTCAGCACATAGAGCTGAAACCAAATCGGGCTCGGGCAACTCGTCGCGACTTCCTCCAGCGAGCAGATTGAGAGCGTCGACAGCACATAAGGCACGTTTTTTTTCGCCGCGGCGCGCGCCGCCTGGACCTCGCCGCGACGAGCGAACATTCCACTCAGGCCGACCGGTCCCAGAATCACCGGCAGTTCGGATCGCCGACCAAACCACTCCGTCGCGAGGCTGAGATCCGAAACATTCTTCAGCGCGCGCTGTCTTAAATTCACGGCTCTCAGATCCGCGACATTGGCCCGCAACGTGTCCTCGGCGTTCGCTCCGCCGTCGATATAATCGAAGAGAAATCGCGGTAGCCTGCGCTGCGCGGCCTTTCGATAATCCAAAGCCGATGAAACGATCATTCGATGCTCCAACCAGACCTTGAGTTCGCCAAGGCCGAGCGCGGCCGCCAAGGCGAACGCCCGCCGCTTTGATCGCAGCGGCCCGGCGCATCGTCAAACCTTATGGTCGAGTGATCTTCGGCGCTGACCGCCCGGTCGCAACGCCTGGAGGCAGGGATTGCGTGATCGCCGCGCGTCACTCCGCGGCGTGCTGCTCCCGCAGGCCGCGCGCGAGCCGCTCCCGCTTCAAGAGTTCGGCGACGAGGAACGCCACTTCGATCGCCTGTTCCGCATTCAGCCGCGGATCGCAATAGGTGTGATAGCGATCGCGCAGATCGCTCTCCGAAATGGCGCGCGCGCCGCCCGTGCATTCGGTCACGTCCTTGCCGGTCATCTCGAGATGGATGCCGCCGGCATAGGAGCCTTCGGCCTGATGCACGGCGAAAAAGCTGCTGATTTCCGACATGATCCGATCGAACGGCCGCGTCTTGTAGCCCGCGGCGCTGATCGTATTGCCATGCATCGGGTCGCAGGACCATACGATGTTGCGGCCTTCGCGCAGCACCGGCCGCACCAGCGCCGGCAGCGCATCCTCGATCTTGTCGGCTCCAAAGCGGCAGATCAGCGTCAGCCTGCCGGGTTCGTTCTCCGGATCGAGGGTTTCGATCAAGCGCAAAAGCGCATCGGGTTTGAGGCTCGGGCCGCATTTCAGTCCGAGCGGATTTTTGACGCCGCGCACGAATTCAATATGCGCGCCGTCCTCCTGCCGGGTGCGGTCGCCGACCCAGAGCATATGGCCGGAAGTGGCGTAATAGTCGCCGGTCGTCGAATCGATGCGGGTCATCGCCTGTTCGTAGCAGAGCAGCAGCGCTTCATGCGACGTATAGAAGTCGGTGCCGCGCAATTCCGGATGATGTTCCGGATCGAGGCCGATGGCGCGCATGAAGGAGAGCGTCTCGGTAATCTGATCGGCGAGCTTCTGATAGCGCTCGGACTGCGGGCTGCTCTTGACGAAGCCCAGCATCCAGCGATGGACGTTTTCGAGATTGGCGAAGCCGCCCGCCGCGAAGGCGCGGATGAGGTTCAGCGTCGCCGCCGATTGCCGGTAGGCGAGCAACTGGCGCTGCGGATCGGGTTCGCGCGCCTTGGCGGTGAAGGCGAGATCGTTGATGATGTCGCCGCGATAGCTCGGCAGCTCGACCTCGCCCTGCTTTTCCATAGGCGCGGAGCGGGGCTTGGCGAATTGGCCGGCGATGCGCCCGACCTTCACCACCGGCGAGGCGGCGGCATAGGTCAGCACCACCGCCATCTGCAGGAAGACGCGGAAGAAGTCGCGGATATTGTCGGCCGAATGTTCCGAGAAGCTTTCGGCGCAGTCGCCGCCTTGCAGCAGGAAAGCCTTGCCGGCGGAAACCTCCGCCAAATGGCGCTTCAGATTGCGCGCTTCGCCGGCGAAGACCAGCGGCGGGAAGCCGGCGAGCTGGCGCTCGACGTCGGCGAGCGCCGCCTGGTCCTGGTAGGCCGGCGTCTGCTCGATCGGCAAATTCCTCCAGCTCGTTGGCGACCACCGTTCCACTTCGCAAAACTCCGCAAGATCAACGCCTCAACAGGCGTAGAAGGCCGTCTCGAAGCGACGCCAGCGGCGCTTATAGAGGATTATGACGGCGAATGCGACCCTTGCCCCACCCTCGCCCCACACTTGCCCAACGCTTGCCCCACCCTCGCATCCGCCTGCTCAAATTTGGCGAAGCCAGCGGCGAGCGGCTATAACGCCGGGCCGCGGGGGCGGCCGAGCGAGGGGACGAACCGGGGCGATGCCGTTTATTCTGTCGCAGTTCATCGAGGCGAGCCGCTGGCTCGGCGCGCTCGTGGTCCTCGCCGTCCATACGTCCAATCTTTTCATCAATATCGCCGACATTATGAGCGCGCCCCACGCCCCGCTCGTCTATGTCTGGTGGTTCTACTCCGCCTTTGAGCTTGGGCATCAGGCGGTGCTCGCCTTCTTCGTGATGTCCGGCTATCTCGTCGGCGGCGCGGTGCTGGCGCATCTGCGCAAGAACCAGGACTTCCTGCGCGAATATTTCATTCATCGCGTTTCGCGAATTTACCTGGTGGTCGGCCCTGCCGTCGTGCTCACGCTCGTTCTAGATTCGCTCGGCGGATGGCTGTTCGCCAGCAGCGGCGTCTATGATTGGCCGCTGTTCAAAGGCCATTTTTCGGCGCTTCTGTTTCTTGCGAGCTTTCTCAACCTGCAGGGCATCGGCTTCGATTATTTCGGCACCAACGGGCCGCTATGGTCGCTCGCCTGCGAGTTTTGGTACTACATCACCTTCCCGCTGCTGCTGCTGCCCTTCGCGCGCAACTATCCGCTCGCCCTGCGCCTATCGGGTTTCGCGCTCGGCGCGGCGCTCTTCCTGGCGATTTCGACGCCGCCGAGCTGGTTCAAATTCGGCTATATTCTATGGGCCGGCGGCGCCTTCGCCACTCTCCTGCCAGGGCCGATCATCCGCTCGCGCTGGGGGGCGCTCCTCCTTTACGCCGCCGTCGTCGTCATCATCCGACTGGTGGTGCGCGGCCATCTCCTGGAGGCCCATCCCTGGATGGCCGACGCGGCTGATCTGCTTGCGTCCGCCCTGTTCATCGTCGTGCTGCTCGCCTTCCGTTACGGACCGTCCGAAGGCTTTTCGCTGCTGCGTTTCAAATTCCATAAGACGCTCGCCGATTTTTCCTTCTCGCTCTACAGCATCCACATGCCGATCCTGATCTTCGTGCGCGCGGCGGTCGGCGGCACGATGGGGAATGAATGGGCGACGCAGCTGGCGACGCCGGGAAATTACGCCGTGGGCTTTTCGGTGATGGGGATCGCCATCGTCTGCGGCTATTTCTTCTCGCGAGTCACCGAGGCGAAGACCGGCGCGGCGCGGCGCAAGCTTCGCGCCCTTCTCGACAGATGGTCGCCCGAGCGCGCGGCGCCGGCGCCCGCGCAAGAGCCCGTCCCGGCGCAGCATCCTGCTGCCGCGCAACGGACACGCGAGCGGATCGAAGCTTAAGCCGGATACAGCATCCGTTTAAATTGGCTCGGTTGTCATTCCCGACGCGCGCAACGCGCGCGATCGGGAATCCAGAGCAAGACCAGCGTTCGTGGATTGGCTCTAGATTCCCGGTCAGGCCTTCGGCCTGCCGGGAATGACAATATCCGAGCGAACCGATCAGGCGGAATTCGTACGCGTCCCAAGCCGCCGCGCCGGCGCGCGCATCGTGACAAGCTCTTCCGCCATCGTCGGATGCACGGCCATGGTCGCGTCGAAATCGCCCTTCGTCGCGCCCATGCGCAGGGCGATGGCGACGAGCTGCGCCATCTCGCCCGCCTCGGGACCGAAAATATGCGCGCCAAGCACGCGCTCGTTCGCGCCATCGACAATGAGCTTCATATAGACGCGTTCAGCGCGTCCCGAGAGCGTCGCACGCATTGGCCGAAACTGCGTCTCATAAATGTCGACCGCGCCATGCCGCGCGAGCGCCTGGGCTTCGGTCAGTCCCACAGTTCCAATCTCGGGCGTCGTGAAGACCGCGCTTGGCGTGTGCTCATAATTGATCGTCGTCGGCGTCGCGCCGAAGACGCTGTCGGCAAAGGCTTGCCCCTCGCGAATGGCGACCGGCGTTAAGTTGATGCGATCGGTGACGTCGCCGACCGCGTAAATCGATTCGACATTGGTGCGCGAATATTCGTCGACCGCCACCGCGCCATTCTCGCGCAAGGCGACGCCCGCCGCCTCCAGTCCGAGATTCTGCGTCATCGGCCTGCGGCCGGTCGCCACCAGCAGGCAGTCGACCGTCAGCGGCGCGCCGTCGCTCATTTCGACTTCAAGACCGCCGACGCATTTCGTCACGCGCGTCGGAAGCGCGCCGGCGCGATGTTCGACGCCCGCAGCTCTTAGCGCATCGGCAAGGCGCGCGCGCAGATCATCATCGAAGCCGCGCAACGGCAGATCGGCGCGATAGGCGAGATCGACCTTGGCGCCGAGCCGCGCGAAGACGCTCGCGAATTCGACGGCGATATAGCCAGCGCCGACGATCAGCAGCCGTTGCGGAAATTTCGGAAGATCGAAAATCTCATTCGAGGAAATGCCGAATTCGATGCCCGGAATATGCGGGGCAAGGACCGGCGCGCCGCCGGTTGAGATGAGAATATGTCCGGCGCGGGCGGAGCCGCCATTTGAGAATCGCACGCCGTTTGGATCGGTGAGCGTCGCGCGCGCGCGGATGAGCTCGACGCCCGAATTCGCGAGCGTTTCGGCGTAAAGGTTCGAGAGTCTCGTGATCTCCTTTTCCTTGGCGGCGACGAGCGCCGGCCAATCGAAAGAAATATCGCCGACGCGCCAGCCAAAGCCGGCGGCGTCCTCGAATTCGTCACGGAAGCGGCTCGCGAGCACGTAAAGCTTCTTTGGGACGCAGCCGCGAATGACGCAGGTGCCGCCAACACGAAATTCTTCGGCGATCGCGACTTTCGCGCCATGGCTGGCGGCGACGCGCGCCGCCCGGACACCGCCGGACCCCGCGCCGATGACGATAAGGTCGTAGTCGAACGTCATGAGGGTTCGCCCGATATGTTGCCGATGATGCGCACGCCTTCGGCGCCGGCGATGAAGATCGCGGTGGCGAGGCCGATGAACAATCCGTGATCCACGACTCCGGGAATCGCCGACAGCCTGGCGGACAAAGCTTCGGGATCGACGATGGCGCCAAAGGCGCAGTCGACGATGTAATGGCCGCCGTCGGTGATGTAGCGTTCGCCGGGCGCCGCTTCACGCATCATCAGCGGTCCGATAAGTCCGAGTCCGCGCGCGACCCGCTCGATTTGCAGGATCGTCGAGCGTGCGCCGAACCGATCGATTTCGACCGGCAGCGGGAAGGCGCCGAGCGTGCGCACCTCTTTCGTCGCATCGGCGATGACGAACATGCGCGTCGACGCGGCCGCCACAATCTTTTCGCGCAGCAGCGCGCCGCCGCCGCCTTTGATGAGGCGCAGCGCGGAGTCGAATTCATCGGCGCCGTCGACGGTCAGATCGAGTTGCGGGGTCTCGTCGAGCGTCGAGAGCGCGATCCCGAGGCTTTCCGCCTGCGCGCGGGTGCGCTCGGAAGTCGGCACGCAAAGGACGTCGAACCCCTCTTTGACTCGGGCGCCGAGAAGATCGACGAAATGCGCCGCCGTCGATCCGGTGCCGAGCCCCAGCCGCATGCCATGCGTGACGGACTCGAGCGCCGCGCGCGCGGCGGCGCGCTTCATAGCGTCGGCGGAAAGTGCGGTCATGCGGACATTCGCTTCGTTGCGTCGCCCGCTTATTTCGCCGGCGGCGTGCAGACCACCGAGGTTTCATTGAGGACGAAGCAGATCGACATCATGCCCGAGCGCAGATCGACGCGGAACACGCCGCCCTCGCCGGTATGGCGCGAAGCGACCAGCGCATATTCGCTGAAGGCGCCGGCTCTTGCGCCCTCGCCCGGCGGGTAGCACAGCGTCACGCCGATCGCGGCGCCTTCTTTGAGGCCATATTGGCAGGCGCCAACCTCGCCATTAGATCGGTCGAGGCGAAACACGCGATTGAGGTCGGTCTGCGGCGCGGCAAGAAATTCATAATTGGCGGCTGCGGCCGCCGACGCGCCACGCCCGGCGACGAAAGGGCCGGCTAAAACAAGCGCGCCGGCTGTGAAAACAGCAAGTCGCCCTATTAGGAAATGGCGCGTTCCACGCATAGCTGCACTCCCTGTCGCGAATCGGTGGGCGCAGTTTACACGCAGTGCCTGCGTGGGCGGAGCGGGTAATTTTCGCGGTTCGCCCAGCGCCGCTTGATCCGGGAGGGCGGCGCGGCTAGGTCCTGACGCTATGACGACGCGTCCTCCCGTTCTGGTTTTCGACCTCGACGGCACATTGGCCGACACCGCCCATGATCTCATCGGCGCGCTCAACGTGCTTCTGGCGCGGGAGGGGCTGTCGCCGGTCGCTCTTGAGGTCGCCCGGCCGCTGGTCGGGGCCGGCGCGCGGGCGCTGATTGAACGCGGCTTCGCCCGCCAGGGCGCGCCGCTCGACGGGCCGCGCACGGACGCGCTGGTGCGTGACTTTCTCATTCACTATGAGGCGCATATCGCCGACGAAAGCCGCCTCTTTCCCGGCGCGCTGGCGGCGCTCGACCGGTTCAAGACGGCTGGGTTTCGCCTCGCCGTTTGCACCAATAAGCCCGAAGCTCTGGCGCGCCTGCTGCTGCAAAGACTTTCGGCGGCGGACCGTTTCGCGGCGATCTGCGGCCGCGGCAGCTTTCCCATGCATAAGCCCGATCCGCGCACGCTTTGGCTCACGATCGAAGCAGCCGACGGCGATCTACGACGCGCAGTGATGGTTGGGGATTCGAAGACCGACATTGACACCGCCCGCGCCGCCGGAACGCCGTCGGTGGCGGTGGATTTCGGCTATACCGACACGCCGGTCGCGGCCTTCTCGCCCGATCGAGTCATCTCGCATTTCGACGAGCTGTGGGACGCGGTGGCGTCGCTGGATGCGGCGCAGTTCCAGCGAGCGCCTCAGGCACAATGATCCTTTGAGCCGCTTTTCCGCTAAGGCCGGCGCCGCGCAAAATTCCGGGAAGGGTTCGCGCCATGGAGAAAATGCATTTCACCCGGATGGACCAGGGCACCGACGAAGACTTTCGAATTCTCAAGCAGGTTCACGAACACACGCTCGACGAATTGCCGGACCGGCTCTTTGGACTGCTGCGCGATCTGAGCCGGGACACCGCCTATAACATCACCCGCTACGACCATTGTCTGCAGTCGGCGACCCGCGCGCTGCGCGACGGCAAGGACGAGGAATATGTCGTCGTAGCGCTGCTGCACGATTGCTGCGAGACGCTTGGCCCGTTCAATCACGGCGAGGTGATCGCCGGGATTTTGAAGCCGTTCATCAGCCGCGACAATTATTGGATGCTGGCGCAGCACGGCCTGTTCCAGACCTATTTCTACGCCGCGCATCTCGGCCTCGACCCCAACGCCCGCGACAAATTCAAGTCGGACCCCGCCTATGAGCGAACGGTCGAGTTCTGCGCCAAATATGACGAAGTCTCCTTCGATCCCGCCTATAAGAGCGAGCCGCTTTCGACCTTCGAGCCGATGGTGCGCCGCGTTCTGGCCAAGGATTGGACGCCGCCGTGAGACTTGCGGGAGCGGCGCGCGCAGGTTCCAGCCTCGCCGCAGCGGGGGCGATCGGGGGTCCCAATCGAGATTAGCGAGGCGCCATCTCACCGCGTCATGGCCGCGCTTGTCGCGGCCATCCACGCGACGACGCGCTACAAATCTGAAAATGTGAGCGGGACATGCCTTCTCGGCGCGAAACATTTCGCGATGTCCCGGCATGGATGGCCGGGACAAGCCCGGCCATGACGGCTGAAGGTGAGCCGAAATTGACCTGGATTCGGAGCCCTGCGGGCGCGATCTGCGATCTTGACGGAGGGCGCCGGGCTCCCCTACACGAGGGGTATCGATCGCCAATGGCGACGGGCGGCTAGCTCAGCGGGAGAGCACTCCCTTCACACGGGAGGGGTCACAGGTTCAATCCCTGTGCCGCCCACCATTTAAGTGGTTGAACCAGAAGCGTTTGCTGGATCACCATCGAAACAAGCACACCTCCATCTTTTCAGTCTGTCACGCCCTGGTCACACCGACGGAGCGACAGATGGCATCCTTGCGTAAGCGCGGAACGTAATGGCAGGTTCAAGTTAGGCGGGAGGGACACCCAGACGTCTCGAAGACATTCCACCTCAGAGAAGACGCCTTGAGGTGGGCGAGGGAGCACGAGCGCCGAATTGACCGTGGCGAGCCGATCCCCACAGCCCCTTTCCCACTCGGTTCCGAGTTGAAGCTTGCTGACGTGCTAAGTCGCTACGAGAGCGACGTTCTGCCGACCAAGAGAACGCGAGGCGTAAACGAACGCTTTCACCTGAGACCGATCTTGCGTCACCCGCTCGGCAATCTGAGCATCCTGCATGTTTCCCCGGCCTCGATAGCGAGCTACAGAGACTTTCGGTTAGCTCAGGTCTCGCCTTCGACCGTCCGAAGAGAGCTTGGCATCCTCATGCATGCTCTTAGGCTCGCCAGAACCGAGTGGGGAATACCCGTCCCCGAACTCGGGTCGATCATCAAGCCATCTGAAAACAAGCCAAGGGAACGAAGGCTTATTGAGGAGGAACTCAAGGCATTGGATGAGGCGCTTCGTCAGTGTCGCAACAAGTTCATTAGACCAGCATTTCTGTTTGCGTTAGCCACAGGGATGAGACGAGGCGAGATGCTTTCGCTGCGATGGAGCAACGTGGACCTTGAGACAAAAACTGCGTTCCTACCCATCACGAAGAACGGTCGCCCTAGGTCGGTGCCTCTGTCTCCACAGGCTCTCTCAGTCCTGCATAAACTTGAAAGGCCTCGGGAGGATGAGCGTGCTTTCCCGATTTCGGCGAACAGCCTTAGGTTGGCTTGGGAGCGTGTCCGACGCAGAGCCAACGTCCAAAACTTGCGCTTCCATGACTTGAGACACGAGGCGATCAGCAGGTTCTTCGAGCAAGGCTTGTCCGTGCCAGAGGTGAGCCTCATCAGTGGTCACCGTGATCCCCGGATGCTGTTTCGCTACACGCATCTTAAGGCGGCTGATGTAGCTGCAAAACTCGCTCGGTAGCGCTCTCGAACTTCGGAACGAACGGCGGGCAATAACCCGCCATGTGCGCCTTGTCTATGCGATCCGCGACAGGTTCACATTCACCAACGATCAACAAATGGCGATCCGCGAATTGCGATAGCAAACTTCCCAACTTGCAACATTCCTAAACTCAACTCGCTAACATCGAAGCCATTGATCGTTAGATCAGTGGTTTTTTGTCTGAATCGTTCTGATGAAAGCTTCAATCGTTCTGACTTCACTCACTCAATCGAATTGGAAGTTAACGATTGAGTTTTCATAACGAACTCAAACGCATTGCAAGTTTGAGTAGACTCAATTTTTCAAGTCATTTAAATATAACTCAACGCGGAATTGAATCCATGTTTACATAACATACTCCAGAGCTAATTGACATTTGACTTTAGCTTTGCCATTTTTAGTTGAAAATCACGCTCTTTTGGGGTTGCCAAAAAGAACAAGCAGTGAGATTTATTTGGTGGTGTAGACCCGCCCTTAATGGAGCGCCCTGAAATGACGCAAACTGGAAAGCGTAAAATGGCCCTTCGCGCCGCGCGCATGTCCGCAACCATCCGATTCCCCGTGCCGCTTTATGAGCGCGTCAACGCGGCGGCGCAGGCGGCAGGCGTGAACCACAATGAGTGGCTGATCACGGTCGCGGAAGCCATGCTGGCCGCTGTCGAGCGCAAAGAGGCGACCGCGCCGGCGCAGCAGTAACGCAACCATTGGCGACAGGGATTCTGCGGCAGGCCGACGCCCATCAAAAAGATGAAGGCGCAGGCCGGGGAGCCATACGCCTTCGGCGTTTACTCTCTCGAATGAGAGTCAACAGCATCCATCGCGACACACGTTGCGCTGTGATTATGAAATTGCCGGGAACTGCTAGAGTAGAACGGCCTTCGGCCCTCTCCCGGTCGCGCTGGACGCGAGCACGCAGCTTCAACCGAACATCGGAAGCGCCCTGCGCGGGCGCGTTGGAGCGTTGCGTGATGAATGAGCATCTCAACGAAAAAGACCCGGCTCGTGTGCGAGACGAGACCGGGCCGGATAACAGCTCGAACGCCACAAAGAATAATAGCACAGGTGGAAATGGCAAGGACCATTCGCGCCCCGATGATCGACTGTCGCTTGTCGATCTTGCCCCAAAGTGTGTTTGGGTTGGGTGGAGAGTCGAGACACGCCCCGGACAGGATAAGGCGACGAAAGTTCCATACGATCCCATCAAAAATCGTTGGGCGAAGTCTGACGACGTCAACACTTGGGGAACGCTACAGCAAGCCAAAGATTGGGCGCGCAAATCCCAAGGTGGCGATGTTGGCGTCATGCTTACCGATATCGGCGACGGCTTGCATCTTGGCGGAATTGATCTTGATACATGCCGCGATCCGCAAACTGGCGTGATCGAAGAATGGGCGCTCAACGTCATTCGACGCTTCGACAGTTACACGGAGGTTTCGCCGAGCGGCACCGGACTCAAAGTTTTCTTTGTTTGTCGAATCGAAGATAAAGACGAACTCGATAAGTTATTCGGCGGAGAGGCCAAACTTGGCAAACAATTCAAGAAAAGCGCCAAAGGCGATCATCCGCCAGCAATCGAAGTTTATCGCGGTAAGCGATATTTTGCAGTCACATGGGCGCAGTTCGAAACTCATGCGAGCCTGCGCTGCATTCCCATTGAGGATATGCGCTGGCTTCTGCAAGAGGCTGGACCGGCGTTCGCTGGTAAGAGGGCGCGCGCGGAACGAACGCAGCACCCGAGAGACGCTGATGCTGCGCACGACGACTCGCGTTCTGGAAAGGCGTTCCGCGAAGGCGGACGGTTAAAGAAAGAAGGCGCGAGCTATGAGGAAATGGTCGAGGCCCTGAGCAATCACGACGATTCCGAAATCATAGATTGGGTGAATGAGAAAGGCTTGGCCAACGACGAGCGGGAGTTGAGGCGGATTTATGAGAAAACGGAAACAGCACGCGATGAATATGCCTGCGATCAACAGATAAATGCAAGACTCGATGAGTTGATTGAAGAGCGAAAAAAATTCGCGAAAGAGAGCCGGGAATATAAAGACATTAAAGACGAAGCGATCAAATTCTTGTCGGAAATGTCTCTCGACTATCGCGGCGATCCAGAGTTTATGAAGCACTTCCGCTATGATTGGGGTATCACCAGTGCGGCGCTTAATGAGCGCCTAGAAGACGAACAATCAAAACGGCGGCGCGAGCAAGAGGCGCAACAAGGCGGCAATCCCGATGATCAGCAAGTCGTCGCGCTAAATAAGGATTATTGTTTTGTGATCGAAGGCGGCAAGGCCACCGTCTATCATGAATGTTATGACCCTGTGTTAAAGCGCCATTTCCTCGCGCCGCTAGGTCCGCGTGATTTTCAATATGCGTTCGAGAATCAGCGGATCATTA
>NZ_JBFWVN010000010.1:0-63847 GCF_050246715.1 Methylocystis sp. | reverse complement strand
CAGCGGCGCCGGATCAATTTGCAAGCAAACAGCATCCCGCGCAGCGAAAACCTGCGGAAACGATTACTTCCGCAGGTCTCAAAACTTCGTCACGTCAACGCCTTGCGAGTTCTTCACGGATGACTGCGACAGCCGCCATTGTCACGCCGACGGCGCCGAGGACGCGACTGGCGTTTCGACGATCGGAGTCCCCACCATGCGAAACGCCCGGTCGATGAATATGCGTGCGACCGTCAGTAAGCCGCCACGACCGGCGGCGGCGGGGGCGGCGGCACGAGCACGTTGACGACGGCGCCGGCAACGGTGAACGGCAGGGCGACCACCGCGACCACCGGGGCGAACGGGTCCGGCGCGAGGACGGCCTGCGGCGGCGGGGGCGGGGGAGCAACGGCGAGATCGGCGGCGAAAGCCGAAGATGCGAGTGACGCCGCAGCGGCTCCAAACGCAAGAGCAATGATATTCCGGGACACGTTTGCCTCCTTAGTCGCAGCCGAAAGGCAGGCTGCACCAACGCTAACGTTTAGCTTGCATATTCGTTCCGCTTGACCGAGCGCCGCGCGGGCGCTTCGAACTTTGTTTTCGGTTGGCGTCTCTATTTAAGATTAAGGCGGCGCAGAGCGATTGCGCTCGGCGTGGGCGTCGCCTTCGTCGCGGCGGCGTTCGGAAGGGTCGGCGACATGGATTACGACGCGCTGTTAGCGGCTCTCCTGGCTGGCGCCGTCACGCTCCTGGCGTTTCTGTTCTGGCCGGAACTGGCGGATCAGCTGCCGGACATCGCGCCCATGGCGGTCATCTATCTCCTGGCGCTGCTGGCCGGCGCCTGGATTTTCGGGTCGTGGCGTCGCAGGCGCCGCAAGTGAAGTATCCGGGGCCGGCGTGCTTCTGCTGGGAACCGGAACAAAAGCCGCCCTTTTTTACTTGGCGCTTTCGCTTTCCGCTTGACAGGGAGCGGCTAACCCTCCTTTAACGGGGCACCATTTAGATCGCGCTCTTTCCCAGGCGAACCGGTTCATGCGCTTCCTCAAAATACTCCCCGGCCTTGCGGCACCGCTTGTCGGCGTGACGGTCGCGCTTGCGCTATGCGTCATCGTCTTCGGCCTGTCTTTGACCGGCATCGATCCAAGCATCGATTAATTTGCGCGCGGCGCCTGCCGCCGGCACAAGCGTCGCAATTTCACGTCAGCCTATAAGGCGTCAGCGCTCGGACGCGGTCGATCTTCAAACCGCCGCCGATAGTTGCGAGAACAGGCGGCGTCTCGACCGTCTTCAGCTCGCTCCCGATATGAGGTTTACGCCGCGGGCGAAAATCAAATCAGCGCGATCGCCGAGACCAGCCGACCGTAATCCGGCTCGCGACGATGAACGCTGCGGCGGTAGCTGAAACAGCGCGCTTCATCCGCATAAGTGTCGACGCCGAGGTCCTCGAATGAGCCGACGTCGAGCGCCTCGACCCGCGACGCGATGAAGCTCGGCAGATCGAAGGTCGCATGGCCTTCGCGGGCGGTCGGCGCAAAGAAGCGCGAGAACGACTCATCCGCGTCGCGAAATCGCGCGACGAATTCCGGACCGACTTCATAGCTCGTCGCGCCGATCGCCGGTCCGAGCGCGACATGGATGTCGGCGCGATGCGCGCCCTGCGCTTCCATCTGCGCGACGGTCGCTTCGATGACGCCGCCGAGCGCGCCCTTCCAGCCGGCATGGCAGGCGCCGACGACGCGCGCCTTTACATCCGCAAACAGCAGCATGCCGCAGTCGGCGCCGGTGACGCCGAGCGCGAGCGAGACTTCCGTCGTGACGACGCCGTCGCATCGCGGCCGCGCGTCAGCGCTCCATGGCTCATGCACAGCAAGCGCATCCGCTGAATGAATCTGAAACGGCACGAGCAGGCGCTCGGCGTCGACGCCGAGGCGCGCCGCCATGCGGGCGCGATTTTCGGCGACTAGCGGCGGCGCGTCGCGCGAGCCGACGCCGCCGTTGAGCGATGCGTAGACGCCTTCGGAGACGCCGCCCTCGCGGGTGAAAAAAGCGTGGCGCACGCCGGGCAGGCCAAGATTTCGCGCAGCGAGCGCATGCGTTTCGAGCGTCATTACGTCGATGTTACACGAAAAATCCCGGCAGGTCGGGCATATCCGGATGAGTCACCGCCATCACCTTGAACAATTGGCCCATCTGATGACGCGCGTCATCGATTCCGGCGAGACGTTCGAAGGCGTCGACGATGGCCTGCGCCTGCTCGGGCGTCGCCTTCTTCGACAAGGTTTCCGCCCGGCGTTCAATGCCAAGCTGCATGAGAAAATGCGCTTGCGTCACAGGACCCAGCACCTTGGCGCCGCATGCGTGCGCGGCGCGCGCCAGAGCCGCGAAATCGACGTGAGCGGTCAGGTCCGCCTCTCCGGGCGCCGCCAGCGGATCGACACAGGCGTGGCGCGACACGGCCTGCAGACTGTCGCCAAGCGTGGTCTGTTCATAGCCGTAGTCGATGAGCAGGAACGCGCCGCCTTCGGCGACGAGCCTCGTCGCGATTTCGCTCATGAGTTTCTGACCGACGGTGCTGACTTCAATGACCGATCCTTCGCGCGCCGGAACGTTGAGCGCCGTCTCGATCTCATCGGACAGTCCGAAGGCGAGTTCGCCTTCGGCGTCGAGCCCGACGAGTTGCTCGCGCCAGCCGCCGGCGGTTTTGACAAAATGCCGGACGGGCAGAGCGTCGAAAAACTCATTGGCGACGATGAAGGCGGGGCCGGGCGGGGTCTCGGCGAAATCCAAATGCCACTGCGTGGGCTTTGCGGCCCTGGCCAACGTCTGGCTTTGCGCTTCGCGCAGAACCGGACTGGTTTCGACGAGATGCACGGTGACGGCGGAAAAGAAATTGGGCGCGATTGGCGCGACGCGCAGCACGTCGGACATCAGCGTGCCGCGGCCGGGGCCAAGCTCGACAAGCCGCGTCTGCTGCGGTCCGCCCGCCGCGCGCCAGGCTTCGGTGATCCACACGCCGATCAATTCGCCGAACATCTGGCTGATCTCCGGCGCGGTGATGAAATCGCCGCCCGCGCCGAAGGGGTCGCGGGTCATGTAATAGCCGTAACGTGGATGGGTGAGGCAGAGCGACATATAGCGCTCGAGCGTGATGGGGCCGTCATGCGCGATCGCTTCGATCAATTCTCTCTTCAAGGCGCTCATGCGGTCGCGCTCCTCGGGCGGAGCGCGAACATGATCGCGGCGCCGCCAAGCAAAATGAGCGGCGCAGAGAGAACCATGCCCATGGTCAATCCATTAGGCAGCGCTTCCTGCACCGGATCCGGTTCGCGAAAGAATTCGCAGAAGATTCGTGCGAGCCCATAGCCGACGCCGAAAAGTCCGGTGATGAGTCCCGGCTGTTTGAGCGCGCCGCGTTGGGCGGCGAACAAGAGCAACGCGCCGAGCGCGACGCCTTCTAGGCCTGCTTCATAAAGCTGGCTCGGATGGCGAGTCGCGTCGCCAGCGCCGGGAAACGCCATCGCCCAGGGAACGTCGGTCTCCCGACCCCACATTTCCGGCTTGATGAAATTGGCGAGGCGACCGAAGAAAATGCCGATCGGCGCAACGGCCGCGCAAATGTCGCTCACGGTCAGCAGCGGCACGCCGCTGCGGCGGGCAAAAAGAAACATGCCGATCGTCGCGCCGATGAGGCCGCCGTGGAACGCCATGCCGCCTTTCCAGGTTTGAAAAACCTCAAGCGGGTGCGCGAAATAGAAGGCTGGATCATAGATCAGCACATGGCCGAGTCGCCCGCCGAGAATGACGCCGAAGGCGACGAAGACAAGAAGATCGTCGAGAGATTCACGGCTTGGCCGCGGCTGGCCGCGACTCCACAGCGCGTCATTCGCGACCAGCGCGCGCAGGCCGAGCCAGCCGAAGATGAAGCCGCCGATATAAGCGAGCGCATACCAGCGCAGCGGCAAGGGTCCGACGTTGACGGCGACGGGATCGATCACAGGAAAGGGAAGCACGAAAATCGGCATTAAGCAGGTCCGGACGTGGGTGCGCGTTTCGAACCTACACGCCCCACCTGTCTTTTACCTGCCGGCCCCGCCGATGTCATGTCCCGGCTGGCGCGCCGCAAAGCGCTTCCCCGCCGGATCACGCCGCCATTTTCTTTGGCATGAAGCGCCCGTAGAAAGTTTCGCCCTTCGCCGCCATGTCGCGCAGCAATTGCGGCGGCTCAAATCGCGGGCCGCATGTCGCGGCGAGCTTGTCGCACAACGCGACGAAGGCTTTCGCGCCCATGCCGTCGATATAGGAGATGACGCCGCCGGTGAAGGGCGCGAAGCCGAAGCCGAGAATGGAGCCGACGTCGGCTTCGCGCGGATCGGTGACGACGCCCTCGGCCATGGCGCGCGCCGCTTCGACCGCCTGGGTGACGAGAAAGCGCTGCTTCATTTCGGCGACGTCGAGCGTTTCTGGATCGAGTTGCTGTTGCGTCAGCGCCGAGAGGCCCGGCCACAGGCTCTTCGTTCGATCGGCGTGGTAATCATAGAAGCCCTTGCCGTTCTTGCGGCCGAAACGGCCGTTGTCCTCGACCATGAAGCGCAGCACGCGCTCCTGCGCGGGATCGACCGAGCCTTCGCCGAGGTCCTTCTTCGTCGCCTGCAGGATTTTCCAACCCAAGTCGAGCGCGACTTCGTCATTGAGCGACAGCGGCCCGACCGGCATGCCGGCCATGCGGGCGACGTTTTCGATCATCGCCGGCGGCACACCGTCGACAAGCATGATCTGGCCTTCGCGAACATAATTGAGCACGCAGCGATTGGCGAAGAAGCCGCGCGAATCATTCACGACGATCGGCGTCTTCTTGATGATGCGAACGAAGTCGAGCGCCGTCGCCAGCGCGCGATCGCCGGTTTTCTTGCCGAGGATCACTTCGACGAGCAGCATTTTCTCGACCGGCGAGAAGAAATGGATGCCGATGAAGTTTTCGGGTTTTTGCGCGGTTTCGGCGAGCGACGTGATCGGCAGGGTCGAGGTGTTCGAGGCGAAGATCACGTAGTCCCCGACGACATCCTGCGCGCGCTTCGTTACGTCGGCCTTGACCGCGCGATCCTCAAATACGGCTTCGAGCACGAGATCGCATCCCTTGAGCGCGCCATAATCGGCGGTCGCGAGAACGCGCGCCATCAGCGCTTCCTTGTCGGCCGAGGTGGCGCGGCCCTTGCTCACCGAACTCGAAATGAGCTTGTCGATGGTCGCCAGGCCCTTGTCGGCGCTTTCCTGATCGCGATCGACAAGCACGACGTCGAGTCCGTTGAGCGCGCTGACATAGCCGACGCCTGCGCCCATGAAGCCTGCGCCAATAATGCCGATCTTCTTGAGATTGGTCGGGCCGACGTCGTTTGGCCGATGCGCGCCCTTCTCCAATTCGTTCTTCGATAAAAACAGCGAGCGGATCATCGCCGCCGCTTCCTTCGAGCGCAGAATATGCGCGAACCAGCGCGACTCGACGGTCAACGCCTGGTCCATCGGCAGTTGCAGCCCTTCATAGACGGCGTGCAGAATGGCTTTCGCGGCAGGATAATTGTCGTAGGTTTCGCGACGGTAGATGGCGTTGGCGGCGGGCCAGATCATCATGCCGGTCGGCGAGAAAACTCTGCCGGACGGATTCTTGAACTCCTTTACATCCCACGGCGCCTGCGCCTTGCCGCCATTGACGATGAAGGCGCGGGCGCGATCGACGATTTCAACCTTAGGCGCGATTTCATGTACGAGCCTGGCGCCGAGGGCGGCTCTCGGCTTGATCTGATCGCCCCTGAACAGAAACTGCAGCGCGTCGCCGGTCTGCATGATGCGCGAGACGCGCTGCGTGCCGCCGGCGCCGGGAAAGAGCCCGACCTTGATTTCCGGCAGGCCGACCTTGGTCTTCTCGTCGTCGGCCATCACGCGATAGTGACAGGCGAGCGCAAGCTCAAAAGCGCCGCCAAGGCAGACGCCATGAATGGCGATGGCGAAAGGTTTGCCGCAGGTCTCGAGCTTGCGATAGAGCAGCGACAAACGGCGCGAAAATTCGAAGAATTGCGTATTCGCCGCCTCCTCGCATTGCTCCTTTAAGGCCTTGGCGTATTGCGCGGCGCCATGCTGCAGCATGGAAAGATCGGCGCCGCCGGAAAAGGCGCTCTTGCCCGAGGCGATGACGCAGCCCTTGACGTTCGGATCGGCGACGACCGTATCGATGATCGCCTCCAGCTCGTCCATCACCTGCGGTGTGATGACATTCATCGTACGCTCGGGCATGTCCCAGGTCGCCAGCGCGACGCCGTCAGCGCCGATCTCGAAGCGGAAATTGACGAGGTTCATTATCTTGTCTCCGAAAGATTTCCTTGGCGACACCTTCTCCCGCAAGCGGGAGAAGGGAGAGCCCGCAACTACACCCGCTCAACGATCGTCGCCGTGCCCATGCCGGCGCCGATGCAGAGCGTGACGAGCGCGGTGCTCTTTCCCGTGCGCTCCAATTCGTCGATCGCGGTTCCCATCAGCATCGCGCCAGTCGCGCCGAGCGGATGGCCCATGGCGATGGCGCCGCCATTGACGTTGACCTTCGCCGGATCGAGTCCGAAAGCTTGCAGATAGCGCAGCACCACGGCGGCGAAGGCCTCGTTGACCTCGAAAAGATCGATGTCGTCGGCGGTCATGCCGGCGCGCGCGAGCACTTTTCTGGTCACGTCGACGGGCCCGGTCAGCATCAGCGCTGGTTCGGAGCCGATATTGGCGTAGGCGCGGATTTTCACGCGGGGCTTCAGCCCATGTTTCTCGCCGGCTTCCTTGGAGCCGACCAGCACCGCCGCGGCGCCGTCGACAATGCCCGAGGAATTGCCGGCGTGATGCACATAGTTCAATTTCTCAATTTCGGGATGCGCCTGTATCGCCACCGCGTCGAAACCGCCCTGTTCGGCATAGAACGCGAAGGACGGCTTCAAGGCGGCGAGCGCCTGCATGTCGGTTCCCGGCCGCATATGTTCGTCGCGATCGAGCAGCGTGATCCCATTCACGTCTTTGACCGGAACGATCGAATGTTTGAAGCGGCCTTCTTCCCAGGCTTTCGCCGCGCGCTGTTGCGACTGCACGGCATAAGCGTCGACATCGTCGCGCGAGAAGCCGTATTTCGTCGCGATGAGATCGGCCGAGACGCCTTGCGGCATGAAATAGGAGGGGATGGCGATGGTCGGATCGACCGGCCAGGCGCCGCCCGACGCGCCGATGCCGACCCGGCTCATGCTCTCGACGCCGCCGCCGATCGCAAGATCATGCTGGCCCGACATGATCTCGCCGGCGGCGAAATTCACCGAGTCCAGGCCGGAGGCGCAGAAGCGATTGATCTGCACGCCGGGGACTTTGTATGAGTAGCCCGATGAAATCGCCGCCGCGCGAGCAATGTCGCCGCCGGCTTCGCCAACCGGATCGACGCAGCCGAGAATCACGTCGTCGATCTCGGGCCCTTCGAGCTTGTTGCGCTCCTTAATCGCCTGCAGCGCCGTAACCGCGAGGCCGAGCGAGGAGACCTCATGCAGCGAACCATCCGGCTTGCCGCGGCCGCGCGGCGTGCGAACGGCGTCGTAGATGTAAGCGTCGGGCATCTCGTCTCCTGTGGCGGCAGTCGGCACTCGGGCTTCGGCAGTCGGAAAGAACGATTGCCGACCGCCGAAGCCCGACTGCCCTCAAAACATCTCCTCGGCGAGCGACATCATCGTGTCGGCGCCGGTTGATATGCGCGTCAGACGCAGGCGCGTCTCGGGCAGCATGCGCTCCATATAGAAGCGCGCCGTCAACAGCTTCGCCTCCATCAGCTCGGCGCGTTCAGGCTCTTGCGCTTTTATCGCCATCGCCGCCTGCGCGATTTTCACCCAGATCACGCCGAGCGCGACGCGGCCGAAGAGATGCATATAGTCATAAGAAGCCGCGCCGGCATTGTCGGGCTTTGTCATGGCGTTCTGCATCAGCCACATCGTCGCCTGTTGCAGATCGTCGAGCGCCGCCTTCACCGGCGCGGCATAGGGCTTCATCGTCTCGTCGGCGGCGAGCGGCGTCAGGAACTCCGTGGTATCCTTGAAATAGGTCATGATCGCCCGGCCGCCGTCGCGCCGCAGTTTGCGGCCGACGAGATCGAGCGCCTGAATGCCATTGGTGCCCTCATAGAGCATGGTGATGCGCGAATCGCGCACAAACTGCTCCATGCCCCATTCGTGGATATAGCCGTGTCCGCCGAACACCTGCTGCGCCTTCACGGTGTTCTCGAATCCCATGTCGGTAAGCACGCCCTTGAGCACGGGCGTCAGCAGGCCGAGCCGGTCTTCCGCCGCCTGGCGCGAGGCGGCGTCTTCAGAACGATGCGCGATGTCGCTGTCGAGCGCGGCGGAAAGCGCGAAGCCGCGCGCCGCCTCATTGAAGGCCTTGATCTCGAGCAGCATGCGCCGCACGTCGGGATGAACGATGATCGGGTCGGCGGACTTGCCGGGATTCTTCGGGCCCGAAAGCGCGCGGCCCTGCAAGCGTTCCTTGGCGTATTGCGCCGCGTTCTGATAGGCGACCTCCGAGAGCGCGAGGCCTTGCATGGCGACGCCGAGCCGCGCCTCATTCATCATCACGAACATCGCGTTCAGCCCGCGATTGGCTTCGCCGACGAGAAAACCCTGCGCGCCATCGTAATTCATCACGCAGGTGGAATTTCCGTGGATGCCCATCTTCTCTTCGATGGAGCCGCAGGAGACGCCATTGTGCGGCCCAAGCGCGCCGTCGCCATTGACGAGAAACTTCGGCACGATGAACAGCGAAATGCCCTTCACGCCGGCTGGCGCGCCCTCGATGCGCGCGAGCACCAGATGCACGATATTCTCGGTCAGATCATGCTCGCCGGCGGAAATGAAAATCTTTTGGCCGGTGATCGAATAGGAGCCGTCCTCGCGCGGCGTCGCCTTGGTGGTCAGCAGGCCAAGATCGGTGCCGCATTGCGGCTCGGTCAGATTCATCGTGCCGGACCAACGGCCTTCGGCCATCTTGGGCACATAGAGCTTCTTCTGCTCGTCATTGCCGTGGCGCAGGAGAGCGGCGAGCGCGCCTTGCGTTAGGCCTGGATACATGGCGAAGGCCATATTGGCCGAGGAGGCGAATTCATTCATCGCCATCGACAGGGTGTAAGGCAGGCCCTGGCCGCCATATTCCTCGGGCACGGCGAGGCTGATCCAGCCGCCTTGAGCGAAAGCCTCATGCGCGTCCTTAAAGCCCGGCGGGGTGGAGACGGAGGCGTCGTCGTGGCGCACGCAGCCCTTTTCGTCGCCAATCTGGTTCAGCGGCGCAAGCGCCTCTTCGCAAAGCTTTCCCGCCTCGATGAGGATTTGCGACATTACGTCCGGGGTCACGTCCGCGAAGCCGGGAAGATTGCCGAAACGCTGAAAATTCAAGACGTCGTTTAACAGGAAGAGGGTGTCGTCCACAGGCGCCTTGTAACTCGGCATC
Organism: Methylocystis sp.; assembly: GCF_050246715.1. NCBI lineage: Bacteria > Pseudomonadati > Pseudomonadota > Alphaproteobacteria > Hyphomicrobiales > Methylocystaceae > Methylocystis > Methylocystis sp. The sequence continues at coordinate 54,367 of NZ_JBFWVN010000010.1, read as the reverse complement.
AACGCCTCCTTGCGGGCCGGCGCTTGAGGATGCGCCGTCGCGCCGCGATTCGCTCGGGCTGCGTCATAGGTAGAGAGGCGCCGCCCAGCGTGCAAGCGAACCGTTCTGTGACAATCGTGAACTCCGACGGCGCCGTTAGAGCCGCTTTTCTTAACGGCTTCTTTACTTCAATCGACAGAAAGTCACGGCCGGACGGCGCGGCGCGCCGAGAGTCTCGCGCGATTCGCGCGTCCGCGTCGGTTCCACCGCATTTGTTCCAATTTCCTCGAGTCGGTCCTGGCGGACAGCCACATGAGCAAGGCGCAAATCCCCGAGGAGGGTCGTTCGGACTCCGAGCCGCGCCAAGCTGCGCGCGAGAAGGCGCAGAAGCTCGCCGTCAATGAAGGCCCGAACGAAAACAAAGATGATGAAGATTCGATCTGGCGATCGATCGCCGCGCTTTCCAAGAGCCGTATTGAAGGCCAGCTCGGCGAACGACGGTCCTCGAACGCGAGGCCGATCCGCAGCGCGCTGGCGGAGCTGGAAAGCCGGCTTGCGCGGCTGTCGGGCGAAGATCGCGACGCAGGTTTTAAGAAGGCGCTGAGCGGCCTCGATCGGCATTTCGCCGACATTGCGCGATGCCTGAATGAAAATGTCGCAGGGCGGCGAGAAGCGGAGGCGGAGTCGTTGACGGACGATTTCACTCCGGCGGAGTTGGAGCCCGATTCCGGATCGCGCATCGAGGATCTGGAGCGCGCCATCGGCGCGGTCACGCGAAGCCTGGACAGTTTTCGCGAGGACGCCGCAGAGCGCGGCGACCAGCAGCTTGTGATGATGCGTCAGATCGAAAACATTCGCCGTGAAATCCGCGATATGACGCAAGCGCTCGGAGAACTCGCGCCACGCGCTTCGGTCGTCGCTATCGAGACGGCGATCGACGATCTCGGCCAGCGCATCGACTCGCAGCGCGAACGGGGCGCGCCCGACGAGCTACTCGCGCCTGCCGAAAGAATCATCTGCGAATTGCGTCCGGTGATCGAAGACCTCGATCCGACCCCGATCGTGCGCAATCTGCGCGCCGATGTCGAAACGATCGGCATGAGGCTTGAGAAACTGCAGACCGGGAACGCCGCGAACGCTTCAGCGGTGCGCGATCTCGCCCGTGACGCTCGCGACATCAAGGAACAGCTGACCGCACTGACGGCGCGGCCGCTGCCGCTCGAAAAGATCGAAACGCGCATCATCGACGTGGCGCAGCGAGTCGACGCCTTGACGCGGTCAAGCGACGCGTCCGGGGCCGATATCGGCGAAGTGGTCAAAGCGATCCGTTCCGTCGTCAGCGCGGAAACCGGGAAGGGGTTCGAGAGCTTCAACGGCCGGCTTGATCGCCTTGCGCAGAAGCTTGACGCCGTCGTCGAACAATCGGCTGCGGCGCGGTTCGATGAAATTGGCGGACGCATTGACGCGCTCGGCGAGACGCTGACGCGGCGCATCGATCGCGGCGCGGCGAATCTTGCGCCTCTCGAAGGGCTGATCGCATCGCTTGCGAAGAAGATCGATTCCGCCTTGGAGGGCGGCGGTCGCGCCTCGGCCTTCGAGGAGATCGGCCGCAGGTTCGATCTTCTTGACTCCCGCATTGCCGAAAACGCGCCGACGAACTCGCTTGCGCGCATCGAAGCGATGATCGCCGAATCAAACCGCGACGGGCGGTTCGCCGAACTCGCGCAGCGCGTCGATGAGCTTCGCCAGACGATCGCCGAGCGGATGGAAAGCGGCGCCGGCGCCGTCGCGCCTCTCGCCGCGATCGAGGATTTGCTGCGCGGCCTGGATAGGAAAATCGACTCAGCGCTTGCTTCCGATGCGCGCCATCTCGATCTGCAGGCGGTCGAACGAGAACTCGCGCAGCTCTCATTCAAGATTGATCGCTTCGACGATCCGTTCTTCGCGCCGAGGATGAGTGCGCAAGTTCCGGCGCTCGATGAGATCACCGAGCGGCTGGATCGAATGCAGGCCGCTTTCGCACAGCGCGTCGAAGACGGCGCGCGCGCCGAAAAACGGGAGAGCGAGCTGGCGGCCCTCATCGGTTCGCTCGCCGAGCGCATGAGTCAGCCGATGGGTTCGGCTGATGGCGCAGAAGCTCTCAAATCGCTTGAAACCCAGATTGGGGTCTTGTCGCAGCGGCTCGAATGGATCGATGCAGGCGGCGCGCGCGACGAGCGTATGAATGAAGCGCTGACCGCGGTCCACCAAACGCTCGAACGCATCGTCAATCGCCTCGATATGTCTGACGGTGGATCGGGCGAGGCGAGCCCCGTCGCCTCAAATGCCGCGCCGCGCCCCGCCGACAGGCCGAGCGGTGACATTATGGGCGAGCGTGACGGCTATGGCGCTGGAGGCGAGGAACTCGCGCCGATCGATCCGTTGGAGTTCCTGCTTCCGGCCGAGACGAGCGCTGGCGCCCGGCGCGAGCCTTTCTTTGCCCCACCGGGATCAGGGTCGGATCAGGCCGGACGTCGCGCCTCGGTTCAGTCCGAATTCATCGCCGCCGCGCGCCGCGCTGCGCAACACAACCCAACAGACGCCGAGCCGGCGCGCGACGCCGGCTCGGTTCAGGATCAAGAAAAGCCGTCAGGCGATCCGGTGGTCAGGCTCAGCTCAGCCCTTCAGGACCGCAAGCGGCCGCTACTCTTGGGCCTAGCCGCGGTGATGCTGGCGGTCGGCGCCTACCGAGTCGCGCGCATGGGGGGGCAGGACGGACTGACGTTGGGGCCGTCGCCGAGCCGGCAGGAGGCGAAGGCTCCCGCCAAGGCCGCTCGGCCCGCAGCGTCGCCAGAAAAGGCGGTCGTCCAGAACAGCGCTCGGCCGCCGTCGCTCGCCGCCCGCACGCCCGCGCCTGCGCCCGCTTTTGGTCCCGGGTCCGCTGTCGTCGCTACCCAGCCCAACATCGATCCGACGCCGACCGGAACGATCGAGAGCCCGTCGCCCTCGCCTGGCGACGCCTTCGCGGCGATCAAGCGCCTCGCCGAAGAGGGCCAGCCGGCCGCTCAATATGATCTCGCCGCGCGTCTCGCGGAAGGCCGCGGGGCTCCGCGCGACGCCGAGGCCGCCGCGCAATGGTTTGAGAAGGCCGCGGAGGCGGGGCTGGCGCCGGCGCAATATCGGCTTGGCTCCCTGTATGAAAAGGGAGTCGGCGTCGACCGCGATTATACGCGCGCTCGACGCTGGTACGAGCGCGCCGCTGAAGCCGGAAACGCGCGCGCCATGCATAATTACGCGGTGCTGCTCGCCGAGGGCGGCGACGGCAAGCCGGATTACGCCGCAGCGGCGGAGTGGTTCCGGCGGGCGGCCGACTATGGCGTCCGCGACAGCCAATTCAATCTCGCCATCCTCTATGCGCGCGGTCTCGGCGTCAGCCGCGATCTGCAGCAATCCTACGCCTGGTTCGCCGCCGCCGCAGAGCAGGGCGATGAGGATGCGGCCAGGAAGCGCGACGAAATCGGCGCCCGTCTCGATTCAAAAGAACTCGCCGCCGCCAAGGCGCTCGCCTCGGCGTTCCGCTCGAAACCGCCGGCGCCGGAGGCCAATGACGCGCCGGCGCTGAGGCCGGGCGGCGGGGAGGGCGCAAGAGAGCGGCCGCCTGAGCGGGCGCCCGTCAAGGCCACGCCCAAGTCGTCTTCCAGCAAGCCCCGGGTCTCGCAATCTGTAAGCTTGGCTTCGGGTCTTTAACGGTTCGTGTACGGGATCGCTCCTATTGTCCGATCGAGCGAGTTCGCTGGCGCCGACCGCGCGGATTGCGGCTCGTCCGTCATGGGAGATTATGATGCGCAGAACTATTGCGACGCTTGCAGCAGCCTTGGCTCTTGGCGCCGCAGCGTTGGCGCCGGTCGCGCCGGCGCACGCCGATTCCGCCGGCCCCGCCATCGCGGCGGGCATTGGCGGCTTCGCGCTTGGGGCGATCGCCGGCGGGGCGCTCGCCAATTCCGCGCCGCCTGTCGTCTATGCGCCGCCGCCCGTCTATGTCGCGCCGCCGCCCGCTTGCTGGGTCGAGCGCCGGCCGGTGTTCGATGAATTCGGCGTGGTGGTCGGCTCCCAGCCGCGCCGCATCTGCCAGTGACGTGGCGCCGCACGGTAGATGCGGCCCATGAAAAAGCCGCCTCTTTCGGCTAGATTTTGCGGCATGACGGCGAATCACGTTTTTGCGGCGTTGGCCGCCCTCCTGCTCACTGCAGCGCCGGCGCGGGCCGAATGGGCCGGCTGCCTCTCCAGCCTGCGCTCGGCGGCGGCCGGCGCCGGCGTCAGGCAACAGACCATCGCCTCCGCGACGGATGGGCTGACGCCCAATGACGCCGTCAGCTTCATGGGCAAGCAGCCAGAATTCACGACGCCGATCTGGGACTATATCGCCGGTCTGGTCGACGAAGACCGCGTCGACGAGGGGCGCGTGATGCTGCGCCAGCATGCGCGCGCGCTGCACGCCGCGGAAAGCCGCTATGGCGTCGATGCGGCGACGATCGTCGCCGTGTGGGGCGTCGAGTCCGACTTCGGCAGGAGCTTCGGCAAGCGCCCGGTGGTGCAGAGTCTCGCCACGCTCGCCTGTGAAGCGCCGCGCCGCAACGATTATTGGCGCAATGAATTCATCGCCGCGCTCAAAATTCTCGACCACGGCGACATCGCGCCGGAGGAATTCTACGGCTCCTGGGCCGGCGCCTTCGGCCATACGCAATTCATGCCGACGACCTTTCTTGCCAAGGCCGTCGATCTCGACGGCGACGGCAGGCGCAATATCGCCAGTTCGGCGGCCGACGCGCTTGGCTCGACGGCCAATTATCTGCGCAAGAGCGGCTGGCGTTCCGGCATGCCCTGGGGATTCGAGGTGCGGCTGCCGGAGGGCTATTCGGGACCTTCCGGACGCAGGGGCCGCCAATCGATGAGCTTCTGGCAGGCCCATGGCGTGCGGCGGCTCGACGGCTCGGGGTTGGGCGAAGGATCCGCGGCGCTGCTGCTGCCGGCCGGGCGCAACGGACCGGCCTTTCTCGTGACGAAGAATTTCGACGCGGTCTACGCCTATAACGCCGCCGAGTCTTACGCCCTGGCGATCTGTGTCCTGTCCGACATGCTGCGCGGCAGGCCGGGCATCCAGACGCCGTGGCCGACCGACGATCCCGGCCTGTCGCGCGCCGAGCGCCGGGAATTGCAGGCGCTCTTGACCCGCAGTGGCTATGACGTCGGCGATGCCGACGGGGTGATCGGTACGAAAACCAAAGAGGCGATCGCCGACTTTCAGTCGCGCGCCGGCCTCGAGCGCAACGGCCGCGCCAGCCTAAAGGTTCTTAAAGCCTTGCGTGGACGGTAGGCTGGAGCGCGCTGCGAAAAAGTGGATGCCGGTTTTTCGCGCAAAGCGCGCTCCAAGGTTTTGAAATCGATCACGTCATCTGCGTTGAGGCGATACCGCCTAAACGCAGCGTGATCTAGTCGGCGCCTCGACCACGAAGTCCGGCTCGCCGCCCTTTTCGTTGATCTCCTTGAGATCGTCGGCGATCCAGGCCTTGGTCAGCTCCCAAACGACGGCAAGCACGACTGGCCCCGCGAACAGGCCCGCGATTCCATGCGCGAGGACGCCGCCAATCACGCCGACGAAAATCACCGGAATCGGCGTTGACAGCCCATGCGCGAAGATGAAGGGCTTCAGCACATTGTCCATGTAATTGACGCTGAGCATGCAGACCGTCAGCGCCAGGGCGGGACCCGACGAAAGGGTCGTCCAGGCCCAGAAAATGACCGGCGCGACGACGAGCAGCGGTCCGATCTGGATGATGCCGAGCACCAGGATAGCGATCGTCAGCAGACTCGCGCCGGGAACGTTAGCGAGATACATGCCGGCGCCGCCGACCACCGCCTGCATCAGCGACAGGCCCATCACGCCGCGCGACACGGCGTTGATCGTGGCGCCGGCGAGATCGACGAATTTCTCGCCGCTCGATGGATCGATCCGCCGCGACAGCGCCCGCGCCCCTGCGAGCATTTGCGGCGCGGCGGCGAGAATGAAGCCCATCAGCAGAACGGAGACCAGGAATTTGAGCGTGCCCGCGCCAGCGCTCTTCGCCATGTCGAGAAGGAATTCCCCGGCCGGCTTCAACTGTGGAAGGATTTGCGTAAAGGCGCTGCGCAGATTGGTCGAAGCGAGCAGCCAGAAGGAATAGAGCTGCTCGCCGATGAACGGCCATTCCTTGATCGACGCCGGCGGCCGTGGAACGGCGATATTGCCGGTCTCAATCCCCGCCATCACCGTCTTGATGGGATCGATCGCGCCGACCGCCATCCAGGTGACTGGACCGATGATCAGCACCAGGCCGGCGATCGTCATCAACACGGCGGCGGCCGTCGGCCGGCCGCCCAATAGTTCGGCCAGCACCCGGAAGATCGGATAGAGCGCCACCGCGAGCACGACGCTCCAGAGGATGATCGCCGCGAAGGGCAGTACTATGATGAAGGTCCAGTAGATCAGGACGCCGATCGCCATCAGGCGGATCGCGAGCTCGATGACCAGCGCGTTGAATCGGCGGTCGGACCCGTTAGCGCCGTTAGGCAGATCGATCACCGGCGTTCTCTAGTCATTCAGCGGCATTGCGTTGCGATAGAGTGACGATTTGGCGGGCGTCTGACAAGAGCGCTTTGCGCCGTCGCCGGGCGAGCTAATAATCGCCGCTGCCGACTAAAGGATGGATGCCGCCAAGCCGCTTGGAATCGGAACTCTGCCGAGCGCGTTTGCTGGTTTTGGCTCCCCGTTCGGACTTTGAGGCGGAAACGGCTTTGGCGCTGCTCTTTGACGACGCAGCATATGCGGGGGGCGCAGCGATTGCGCAGGCAAGAATTACAGCCAGCAAGTAACGCATGTGATCACTCCCCGAGAGGCGCTTGCGCCAAGGCGGCGACCAACAGTTACATAATTCGGATCAGTAACGAAGCGAGACCGGCGCGGCGCGCTACATTCATGCGCCACAAGCGCGCGGCGAGCGCGAGACTTGGCGCCGCTTTTTGCTTGATGGCATGAACCATGGACGGTAGGTGGATGCGCCCGTCTAGCGCAGAAGGCGAATTGCTCCCGCAATTCGCTGCAGTTGGGCGCGCCCGCCGTTCGCGATGGCGGTCGTTATGTTAACCTGTCGCTGACGCCCGAGGGAAAGCAATGACGAATCTCGCCGCAACGCCGACGCCAACGCGCGTCGAGAGGGTCATCGACAAGACCGATCCGAGATGGGCGCGCCTGCACGAGATCATTGAATCTCAGTCGCTTAAGCGGGGCGACTTTATTCTGTCCTCCGGCCGAAGCAGCAAATATCTCTTCCAGCTCCGCCAAACCACCATGATGCCGGAGGGGGCGACGCTCATCGGCGACATCATCGTCGATTACATGAACCGGGTTGGTCTTGACTGCGTCGGCGGATTGGAGATGGGCGCCGTCCCCGTGGTGTGCGCGGCTTCCGTCATGAGCTTCGTGAAAGGCGCGCCAAAAAATGCGTTTTTCGTCCGCAAGGCGGCCAAGGAACATGGCGCGCGCGAGCGTATAGACGGGTATGTACCAGCCGGCGCGGAAGCTCTGATCGTCGATGACGTGGCGACGTCGGGCGGCTCGATCCTGAAAGCGATCGATGGTTTGAAAGAAGAAAACATACATTGCCCCATATCTAAGGCGCTTGTCATCGTGGATCGGCAAGAGGGCGCTTCTGAGAATCTTGCGAAAGCAGGCATTGAGCTGGTTTCAATTTTCAAGAAGGAAGACTTCGATATTTGATCGCTCTTCGGCCAAGCGGCTCGCGCCGACCAAACGTGCGAACGCGCGACTCGCTTCGACAAGCCCTGCACATTCTGCGATAGGCTTTTTTCGTCCACATCGAATGATTCGAGCCGCATGACCATCCGCCTGCACCAGGGCGATCTCCCGGAGGGGATCGGCGCTGGCCCCATCGTCGCAATCGACACCGAGACATTGGGCCTCAATCCGCACCGCGACCGGCTGTGCCTGGCGCAGCTCTCCTTTGGCGACGGCAACGCCGAGCTTGTCCAGTTCGCGAAAGGTCAGACGCGCGCGCCCAATCTGGAGCGCCTGCTCGCCGATCCGGCCGTTCTCAAGCTCTTCCACTTCGCGCGATTCGACATCGCCATCTTGGCCAAGACTTTCGGCTTCATCCCCGCGCCGGTCTACTGTACGAAAATCGCCTCAAAGCTCACCCGCACCTATACCGACCGGCACGGGCTCAAGGACCTCGTTCGCGAGCTTGTGGGCGTAGAGATTTCGAAGCAGCAGCAGTCGTCCGACTGGGGCGCGCCGATTCTTTCCGACGCGCAGCAGGCCTATGCGGCCTCCGACGTTCTCTATCTGCATCAGCTCAAGGACAGGCTCGACGCGATGCTCGCCCGTGAGGGCCGCGCCGAGCTGGCGCAGGCCTGTTTCGACTTTCTGCCGGCGCGGGCCCGGCTCGACCTCGCCGGCTGGCCCGACACTGATATTTTCTCTCACGAATAAGGCTTTGGCTTCGCCTCGAATTCGCCACCTGCGTGCCTCATCATTTCAGAATGACCGACGTTTTCCCGACGCCCAGCGCCCGCGATCGTCTTGGCGCGCTTGTCTTGCCGCGCCAGAGCGCCTTTCCGGAGGCGCTGCGCCATACCTCGCGGGTCACGCGCCTTCGGCGCTGGATCCTTTGGGGGGCCGGCGGCGTCGTCGGAATTGTCGGCCTCGGCCTGCTGATCAGCTCGCTGCGCTTCCTGCCGGCCGATCTGAGCCTGGCGCGCGTTGCGCTCAAGGGCTCCCGCATCGTCATCGAAAGCCCCAAACTCGTCGGCTATCGCAAGGATGGGCGCCCCTATGAGGTGCGCGCGGTCGTCGGCGTTCAGGATCTTGCGAAGCCGGACGTCTTTGAACTCGAACAGCTTAAGGTTCGGGTCGAAAACACCAAGGACAATTCGATCGTCATGTCCGCGGAGAAGGGGGTCTACAACAGGAAGGCCGATCGCGCCGACATGTCCGGCGGCGTCAATATCCGTGACAACAAGAATTTCGACATGCAGCTGGAATCGGCAGTGATGGATTTGAAAGCCAGCATGATGACTTCCGACAAGAAGGTGCTGTTGAAGATCGACGGCGGCGAGGTGACCGCGCATTCGGTCGAATTTTCGCAAAAAGAGCGGCGCGCCAGCTTCGCCGGCGGCGTCCATTCGGTGCTATACGGCGAGGGCGACGCGCCCGCGCAGTCTTCGGGCGGTGCGATCAAGGACTAAATGCGCCTCTGCTCCGTCGTTCTTCTCTTTGCAGCGCTCGCCGCCGCGGCGCCCGCCGTCGCGGCCGGCCGCTCAGGCGGCATCCTGCCAGGCGCCTCCGCCAAGGATCCGCTCAACATCGACGCCGGCAAGCTCGATTATTTCGAGAAGGAGCAGAAGCTCATCTATTCCGGCAGCGTGATCGTAACGCAGGGGCCTTCGACGCTCAAGGCCTCGCGCCTCATCATTTTTCTCGAAGGAAAGGGCGCCGGCCAACCCGCCGAGACGACCAATGATCGGGTCAAACATATCGACGTCGAAGGGCCGGTGACGCTCGTTTCGAAAGACCAGATCGGCACCGGCGATCGCGGCAGCTACGACAAGGCCGAAAACAAGGTCTATCTCAACGGCAATGTCACGCTCACCCAGGGCGAGAACATCGTGAAGGGCGACAAGCTCGTCTATGACGTCGCGACCAGCATGGCGACCGTTCAGGGCGGCGCGGCGCAGGGCGGCCGGGTGCGCAGCACCTTCATGCCCAAGAACCAGTAGTTTTGTGAAAGTTACTGGGAGACTGAGGTCACCAGCTGGTCGAGCAAGTGCTTGCGCTTGGCCTCATAGTAATAGCCGCCGGCGTAAAGCTTGATCGCCCGCGCTTCATTGCCGCCGCTGACCTTATAGGCGTTGGCGAGATAAGGCACCGCGAAAGCCAGATTGGTGTCGGCGTCGAGGAGACCGCTCGCCGGGCCATCGTAACCCATGTGCCGGGCCGTGTCGTGACGGATCTGCATCAGCCCCCAATAGGGTCCGTGCCGGGCTTTGGGATTGTAATTGCTCTCGCGACGGATCGAGCGGTGGATGAGCGATTCGGGAATTTCATAGATGCGGGCGTAATGGGCGATCCGGGCGTGGAGCGCATCCTGGCCGGTGAGCTCCTTGGCTTCCGCGTTCTCCTCATAGGCGGCGGGGGCCGAAGCGACGGGAGATTCCTGCGGCGCGCAGCCCGCGAGCGACAGCGCGCCTAAAGCGGCAAGGGCGGCGGCCTCGCGGAATAATCGCATCCCAAAATCCCCTCGTTGACCGCCCAGGCCCAGCCGAGAACTGCGCCATGCGCATGTGGCGAAATCGTGGCGGCCGAGCTTGGCGGCATTGATTTCTTGGGGGGATCTACTAGCTGCCCGCCTGTTCTCGGCGCGAGTCAGGCATGGCGCGAAGGCGATCCAAAGCCCGCGAAGCGGCAAACGGCTCGAAGGCCCCAACCGAATACTGGTCGGGTGACGTCACGCGCCACAGCAACGCGCTCGATCTCGAAGCCGGCGTCTTCACCTGGGATAACCCGGCCAAGATCGCTCGCTCGCTCAAGCGGTCGGCCGAGCAAAGCGAGCGGCGCAAATCGTCGCCGTTCCGCTCCGCAATGTCGATGCTGACCTTCTATATCAACAGGGCGGGCAAGGATTTGTCGAACGAGCGCCGGAAGGTTCTGGAGCAGGCGAAGGTCGAATTGCGAAAGGCGTTTGGACGGACGCCAGATTGACCGATGAGATTGACGCTTTCACGAGCAGGTATTACTTTTTGGCGTCGGGTATTACCAATGAAGAGCATGAGCACGAAAGTCACCGTTAAAGGCCAGGTCACCCTGCCAAAGGCCGTGCGTGAAGCGGCCGGCATTCGGCCGGGCGACAGGGTGAGCGTGCGCGCGCGCCCGGAAGGCGGGGTATTGGTGGAGCGCAGCGAGGCGCAGCAGCCGGACGCCGCTGCGGTGCGGGCGGCAAGAGACAAAATCGAACGGGCGCTAGCGACGCTGGATCGCAAAGGCGTGAAATTCGAGATGACGACGGACGAGTGGATGCGCCTCTTGAGAGGCGACGATTGACGCTTGTCGACACGAATATCTTCATCGACTTGCTGACCCGCAATCCCGAGTGGTTTGAAGCGTCGCGCCTCGCGTTCGAACGTAGAATGGCGCTCGGGGCGATTGTGATCGTCGATGCGGTGTTCGCCGAACTTGCCGCCGGTTTTGAGAGCGAGGCCGATTGCTCTGATTTTCTCGGCGCGCTCGAGGTTGAACATTCCGCGATGTCGCGGCAAGCGCTCTGGCGCGCTGGGCGCGCCTTTCGCGACTATCGGATGCGTGGCGGCGCCAAGACGAATGTGTTGGCCGATTTCTTCATTGGCGCGCATGCGAGCGTGCTCGGCGCGCCGATTTTGACGCGAGATTTGGGGCGGTATCAGACTTATTTTCCGGAGGTCGAATTGGTGGGGCCATAGCGTTTTGCGCCGCTGATAATAGTGTCCTATTTTTCGCAAAAGACCATTTTCGAGGCGGCCATGTCGTCCTACCCCATCGCCAAGGCGAAAGAACAATTGTCCCGGCTGATCGACGAGGCGTTGGCGGGCGAGACGGTGACCATCACCCGTCACGGCAAGCCCGTCGTCGAACTGCGCGCCTTCGAGGTCGCGCCGAAACAGCAGTCGTCGGCGCACCTGATCGACGAAATCGCGGCGCGGGCGAAGCTGCGGCCATGGCTTGGCAAGAGCGCCGTGGACCTCCTTCGTGAGATGCGCGACGAAGAGTTGTGAAGCTCTATCTCGACACGTCGTTCATCCTTGCCGTCGTTATCGATGACGCGCATTCGGAAAATGCGAGACGCCGCTGGGGCTCGATATCGACAGGCGCCGTCGTCAGCAATTTGGCGTCGATTGAATTCAGCGCCGTCGTCTCGCGCGGCGTTCGGACGAAGGCGCTGACGAATGATGGCGCACGAACGGCTCTAGATGATTTCGATCTGATTTGCGCGAGCTGCGGGTCGTATGCGCTGAGCGGGGCCGATTTCGAACTCGCTTTGCGGCTCGTGCGCGATTTTTCCACCAAATTGGCCACGCCGGACGCGCTACATCTCGCATCGGCGATCAATCTGGAGGCGAGCCTCCTGACATTCGATGCGCGGCTTAAGGAAGCGGCGGAGATGAGGGGCGTGAGGGTGGAGGGTTTGGGGTGAGTTGGTCGCCAGTGCGCCAACGCGACATTGCTGATTTTTTAATCTGGAGACGTGAGATGCAAGATGAAGATAGGCAAGTTCTAATAGCCAATGATTTCGGTGGAATTCTCCCCTATCATGAAGCGTTTTACATTTTGTCTATCATTTATGCTGCCGAACGTGCCGACGCAGCATTTCAGCGGTTCGGGCGGGCGTACCAAAACTGCGAAAATTCTTCACAAGCTATGGCAGCGTTACAAGAGGCGTTGACGCACGCAGCAGCGCTTGCGCGCTTTTTCTGGCCAATGAAATCGAAGAACAAAGTTACTGCTGCCCGTGGAAAGCGATTGCGTGAGGCGTTTGCGCTCGACGACAAATCCGCTCTTGCAGATCGCGAGTTGCGGAACGCTCTCGAACATTTTGATGAGAGGTTGGACGACTACCTTGTCCAGGATGAAGTAGGATATTTTTTGCCAATGCCTATAGTGGGCAAGCATGATTTAGCCGACGATTGCCAGGGACACATATTCAAATTGGTCGATCCCGAAAGTAGAATTTGTGCAATATTGGGGCGGAAATTCGAGTTTCGGTCCATTCAGATTGAGACGTGCAGCATTCTCGACCTCGCGCGCCAGATGGATGCGAATGGGTCACGGCTAGTCGCCGTGGCCCATTCGCGTCCTCTCACCTCGTAAACTTCTTATACTTCAGCCGATGCGGAATAATGGAATCGAGCCCCAGCCGCCGCTTCTTGTCCTCTTCGTAATCGGCGAAGTTTCCTTCAAACCATTCGACATGGCTGTCGCCTTCATAGGCGAGAATATGGGTGGCGATACGGTCGAGGAAGAAGCGGTCGTGCGAGATGATGACCGCGCAGCCGGCGAAATCGACGAGCGCCTCTTCGAGCGCGCGCAGCGTCTCGACATCGAGATCGTTGGTCGGTTCGTCGAGCAGCAGCACATTGGCGCCGCTCTTGAGCATTTTGGCGAGATGCACGCGATTGCGCTCGCCGCCTGAGAGCTGCCCCACCTTTTTTTGCTGATCGGCGCCCTTGAAGTTGAACGCCGAGCAATAGGCGCGCGAGTTGATTTCGCGCTTGCCGAGATAGATCACGTCATTGCCTTCCGAGATTTCCTCCCAGACGGTCTTGTTGGCGTGCAGCGCGTCGCGCGACTGGTCGACATAGCCGAGCTGCACGCTGTCGCCGATCTCGATCTTTCCATTGTCCGGCTTCTCCTGTCCGGTGATCATGCGAAACAACGTCGTCTTACCGGCGCCGTTCGGCCCGATCACGCCGACGATGCCGCCGGGCGGAAGCTTGAAGGAAAGATCGTCGATCAGCAGCGTGTCGCCGAAGCCTTTCGAAATATGGTCGAAGTCGATGACATTGGCGCCGAGGCGCTCGGCCACCGGAATGATGATCTGCGCGGTGGTCGGCGCCTTCTCGCCCTGCTTGGCGACAAGCTCCTCGTAACGCTGAATGCGCGCCTTGCTCTTCGCCTGCCGCGCCTTCGGCGAAGCGGCGATCCACTCGCTCTCCGCTTCGAGCGCGCGCTGGCGCGCCTTGTCTTCGGATGATTCCTGAGCGAGCCGCTTCTGCTTCTGCTTCAGCCAGCTCGTGTAATTGCCCTCATAGGGAATGCCGCGTCCGCGATCGAGTTCGAGAATCCAGCCCGTGACATTGTCAAGGAAGTAGCGGTCATGGGTGACGATCAGGATCGCGCCGGGATATTGGCGCAGATGTCCTTCGAGCCAGTTCACCGTCTCGGCGTCGAGATGGTTCGTCGGTTCGTCAAGGAGCAGTAGTTCGGGCTGTTCCAGCAGCAGTTTGCACAGCGCGATGCGGCGCCGCTCGCCGCCCGAAAGCTTGGTGACGTCGGCGTCATCGGGCGGACAACCGAGCGCGTCCATCGCCTGATCGACCTGGCTATCCAGATCCCAAAGACCCTTGGCTTCAATCTCGTCCTGCAGCCGGGTCATTTCGTCGGCGGTCTCGTCGGAATAATTCATCGCGAGATCATTGTAGCGGTCGAGGATCGCCTTTTTATCCTCGACGCCGAGCATGACATTGGCGCGCACGTCGAGCGCGGGGTCGAGATGCGGCTCCTGGGGGAGATAGCCGACCCGCGCGCCCTCGGCGACGAAGCCGTCGCCGGTGTATTCCTTGTCGATGCCGGCCATGATCCGCAGCAGCGTCGATTTGCCGGCGCCATTGACGCCGAGCACGCCGATTTTGGCGTCGGGATAAAAGGAAAGATTGATATTCTCCAGGACCTTCTTGCCGCCCGGGTAGGTCTTGGTCAGGCCCTGCATGTGATAGATGAACTGGCGCGCCATATCGCCTCGCAATGGGTAAGATTGGCGCTGTCTTTAGAGCATTTTTACTGCGCGAGGGAAGCCGTTTGCGCGATCGGCGACGCCAAAAAAATACCCCCGGCGGGAGCCGGGGGTATTTTTTGGCGCGTAGCGCTCTGAACTTTAAGTTCGCATAAAGCTCAGGACCGTGGCGCTAAGGGTGCTCCCGGTCAGCACAAGCGTTGCGCCGAGCGCGAGCAGCGCGACGAGATTCAGGGTCAGATCGGCGGAATGTCCGGCGAGCGCCAGAATGCCGAGCACGATCGCCGCCAGTCCGGCGAGCGCCTGAATGCCAGCTGAACCAGAAGCCATTTCGCTCGCGAGCATTTCAGCGCCGACGTGCTGCGATTGCGTGACGGTCGCCTCCATGGCGACTGAGGCGCGGCGGAGCACATAGAGACGCCATACCGCGTTGCTGCTCAGAAGCAAAGCAGTGCCAAAGCCGATCACCGCGATCGGCGACAGGATTGCGGCGCTGATTCCAAGAAGCGACAACACGCCAAGGACGATGCCGCCCGCGCCGACCAGAAAGACGAGCGCAAGACTATTGCCGCCCATCTGCTCTGCGGTCGCGCCTCGAGCGCCGCCGGGAAATACGACCTGCGCATAGTCCGACAGCATGGCTCCGCCCTGAATCAAGAGAGCGACGCCGAAGACGATTGTCGCAATCGCGACCATCATGGGCGGCAATATTCCAACTAGGCCGCAAATGACTAGGACGATGGTGGCGACGCCGCCAATGGCGTCGATGAGGCCGCCATAGGCGACCGCATTATCATGTGATGCGATGTCTCGGGTGATCGACATTTGGGACACTCCAGCCGCTCGCCCCCCGTGCGCTAGCTAGCGGCGTTTATGCTGTGGGCAAGCATAGCATTTTCGGGGCAAATTGCCTTTTGCCGCCGGCGCGCCCTACAAGCAGAAACGAGGCAATCGGACGAGCGTAGCGCTATGAATATTCTTTTGATCGGATCGGGCGGCCGGGAACATGCGATTGCTCTCGCGCTCAAGAGAAGCCCGATGCTTGAGCGGCTCTATATCGCGCCCGGCAATCCGGGAACGGCGCGCATCGGCGACAATGTCGATCTCAATGTCGCCGACAACGCCGCCGTGATCGACTTTTGTCGAGAGGCCGAAATCGCGCTTGTCGTCGTCGGCCCCGAACAGCCGCTGATCGGCGGTCTCGTCGACGCGTTGGAGACGCACGGCGTTCTTGCCTTCGGCCCGACGCGGGCGGCGGCTCAGTTGGAAGGCTCGAAGGGCTTCACCAAGGATTTGTGTCGCGACTATCATATTCCGACCGCGCGCTACGCCCGCTTCGCCGCGCCTGAACCGGCGCTACGCTATTTGCGCGAGAATGGCGCGCCGATCGTCGTCAAGGCGGATGGGCTCGCCGCCGGCAAGGGCGTCGTCGTCGCGCAGACGCTCGATGAAGCGGAGCGCGCCGTACAGGCGATGTTCGCCGGCGCCTTCGGCCGGTCGGGCGCGGAAGTGGTCATCGAGGAATTTCTCGAGGGCGAAGAGGCGTCATTCTTTGCCCTTTGCGACGGCGTGCGCGCGCTGCCCTTCGCGACGGCGCAGGATCATAAGCGGGTCGGCGACGGCGATACTGGGCCGAACACCGGCGGCATGGGCGCCTATTCGCCGGCGTCGGTCGTGACGGCGGAGATCGAGGCGCGCGTGATGAGCGACATCATCGAACCGACGATGCGCGCGATGCGCGAAAAAGGCGCGCCGTTCAAGGGCGTGCTCTATGCTGGACTGATGCTCACCAAGGATGGGCCGAAGCTCATCGAATATAACTGCCGCTTCGGCGATCCCGAGACTCAGGCCATTCTGCCCCGCCTCGAAGACGATCTCCTCGAACTGATGCTTGCCGCCGCGCGTGGGGCATTGCCGCAAGCGCGGCCGCGGTTCTCGCCGCTTGCGGCCTTGACGGTGGTTCTCGCGGCCAAAAACTATCCGGGAACGCCGATCGTCGGTTCCGAAATCCACAATGTGACAAGCGCGGAAGCCGTTGAAGGCGTCGCCATCACCCACGCCGGCACGCGCGAGGAAGGCGGGCGGCTCCTTGCCGCGGGCGGGCGCGCGCTCAATGTCACGGCGCTCGGCGAGAGCGTCGCTGAGGCAAAGGCGCGCGCCTATGCCGCCGTCGATCTGATTGATTGGCCCGGCGGCTTTTGCCGCCGCGACATCGGCTGGCGCGAGGTCGCGCGCGAACGCAGCTACATGAGATAAATCTTGTCGGGCAGTTCGTCGCCGCCCGCGCCGGGCGGCGCGTGTTTCGCGAGGAGCCGCGCACATTCCTCGATCGCCGCGACAAAGCCGTCAGCAATTCTTTCGTTTCGTATTTCTTCCAGCAGCATATCCAGCGCGGTCCGCCATTCGTCATTGGCGATTTTTGCGGCGATGGCGTCGTCGGCGACGATGCGCGCATAGCGTTCGGCGCAGGAGACGAAAATCAGCACGCCGGTGCGCGACTTGGTGGCGGCGACGCCGCGCGAGAAGAACTGTTCGATCGCCTCGCGCGCGGCGCGGGCGCGCTTGACCGCGCGCGGCGTCAGGAAAAACCGCACCGGTCCCCATGTGACGAAGAGCGTGGCGACGACGAAGATGATGATCTGCGCCGAAAATATTTCGCGAGTCGAGAGATCGGTGAACAACAGCATGGGCCAAGGCGACGCCAGCGCCGCGAAGGCGCCCCAGAGCGGCGGCACGTAAGCGTAATCGGACGAGCGGCGCGCCAGCACGCAGATGATCTCGCCGGACGTTGTCTCTTCGGCGCGGCGGATGGTTTGCGCGATCCGTTCGACGTCTTGCGCGGTGAGCTGCATCACCAATCCCCCGACGCGCCGCCGCCCCCGGACGAGCCGCCGCCGCCGGAAAATCCGCCGCCGTCGCTCCACCCGCCGCCGCCGCTCCAGCCCCCGCCGCCCCAGGAATCGTCGCTCCAATTGCCGCCGCTCGGGGGCAAAATGATCATCGGACCGCCGCGTCGGTAGCGCTGATATGCGCCCGGCCGACCGCGCGCGCTGCGCGCCATCCAGACGACGATGAACAGAAACAGAGCGAAAAAAATGAGCGGCGCAAGCTCATCGAAGGTCGTGGGTTGTGGGCCTCGCGCCCGTTTCGTCCATTCGGCGGAATCGCCGGAGAGCACCTCGATGATGCCCTCGACGCCGCGCTCGACCCCCACGCCATAGTCGCCCGCTTTGAATCTGGGCGCCACTGTGGTCGCCAGAATGATCTTCGACAGCGCGTCGGTGAGCGTCCCCTCCAGGCCGTAGCCGACTTCGATGCGCATCTTGCGCTGGTTCGGAGCAACGAGAAACAGAACGCCATTGTTCTTTTTTGCTTCTCCGAGCTTCCAGGCGCGAAACAGGCCGTTGGCGTAGCTTTCGATATCGAGGCCGTCAAGCGTATTGACCGAGGCGACGACGAGCTGAATGCCGGACTTATCCTCAAGATCCTTCAGATTCGTCTCGATCGCGCTTCTTGTCGACGGCGGAATGATATTGGCCTGGTCGACGATTCGACCGGTGAGCGGCGGATAGTTCACGGCCGCAAAAGCGAGCGAGGCGATGAGCGAGGCTATGAGAAAAAAGAAGAGCGGCGCGAACCAGCGCGCGGCGCCGCGCATCCTTATTTGCCTTCGCACCGGGCGCAGCGCCCGGCGATTTCGACGACGCGCGTCCGGGCGCTGAAATTCGCCGCGCCGACGAGCGCCGCGAGTTCGCGGGCAAATCCCGGAGACGTCGCCTCTTTCACCTCGCCGCATTGCTCGCAAATGATGAACACCACCGGCTCCTCGGCCTCATGCGCATGACCGCAGACGATATAGGCGTTTTTCGATGCCAGCCGGTGCGCGAGACCATTGTCCATGAGATAGCCGAGCGCGCGATAGACCGACACCGGCGCGGGGCGCTTGCCGTCTTCGTCCGCCATCAAATCAATCATTTCATAAGCGCCGACGGGGCGGTTCGCTTCGGTGAGAATGTCGAGCGCCCGGCGGCGCGCCGGCGTCAGGCCGGCGACCTTGGGCCGTGCGGGATTTTTCGTCGTGCGGCTGATCATTGCGTCAATTTAGGCGGCGCGGGCGCAAAAGACGAGCTTTAGCGTTTGGCGCAGGCTGCTGCGAATTTCTTGAATTTCTCTGTCGCATCGGCGAGGGGCGCCGTTCTTTGCGCCCCGCCGATGGCGATGTTGAGCGTTTCTCCGTTGCTCATCGCCGCGAAGATCGGGTCTTTGGCCGGAAGGGAGCCCTCGAAGCTCGGCACGCCCGCCTCCTCATTGGGGATGAGCTTGCCGGCGACCTTCGACTTCTTGTCCCCGACCGAAATTATCGCCGTCGCCTTGTCGCCGGCCTTTAGCTTGTCGCTCGTTTCGGCGATCCAGATTTTGACGACGCCGCTCCCCGGCGCGCAGGTGAAGCTTCCCAGGCTGTCGTCGCTCTCC
The DNA here is from genome assembly GCF_050246715.1 of Methylocystis sp. Lineage (NCBI taxonomy): Bacteria > Pseudomonadati > Pseudomonadota > Alphaproteobacteria > Hyphomicrobiales > Methylocystaceae > Methylocystis > Methylocystis sp. The sequence continues at coordinate 35,342 of NZ_JBFWVN010000010.1, read as the reverse complement.
GGGACGCCATAGCCAAGATAGATGCTGTCGGAGTCCTTTTCCTCCAGACCGCCGAGCGTCCAGACGCGCTGACTGGTTTGCGCGCCGAGACCTGACAGGGCGAGGATAGAAAGGACGCCCGCCAGGGCGAATGTTCGATGCACGAGTCCCTCCCTGCGCCAACGCGCGGACCGTCGCGCCGTCTTCACGCCGCCTTGCGCTCGCGCGCCTGGCGCCTATAGTCCCGCGCGCAGTCGCTACCCCCGAGCCCCAAAATGACCCGCCCGAAAAAAGAAATCAAACGCGTCGTCCTCGCCTATTCCGGAGGGCTCGACACTTCCATCATTCTAAAGTGGCTGCAGACGACCTATGGCGCGGAAGTCATTACCTTCACCGCCGATCTCGGCCAGGGCGAGGAGCTTGAGCCCGCGCGCGAGAAGGCGCTGCTCCTGGGCGTGAAACCTGAAAACATTTTCATTGAAGATTTGCGCGAAGAATTTGTGCGCGACTACGTCTTTCCGATGTTTCGCGCCAACGCCCAATATGAGGGGCTCTATCTGCTCGGCACCTCGATCGCGCGCCCCCTCATCGCTAAGAAGCAGATCGAGATCGCCCGCAAGGTCGGCGCCGACGCCGTGAGCCATGGCTCGACCGGCAAGGGCAACGACCAGGTCCGTTACGAACTCGCTTATTATGCGCTCGAACCCGACATCCACGTGATCGCGCCCTGGCGCGAATGGGAATTCGCGTCGCGGGGCGATCTTCTCGCCTTCGCCGAAAAGAATCAGATACCCATCGCCAAGGACAAGCGCGGCGAAGCGCCGTTTTCGACCGACGCCAATCTTCTGCACACCTCGTCGGAAGGCAAGGTGCTCGAAGACCCGAGCCAGGAGACGCCCGATTACGTCTATTCGCGGACCGGCAATCCCGAAGATGCGCCGGACGCGCCGCAATATGTCTCGATCGACTTCGAGAAGGGCGATGCGGTCGCCGTCGATGACATCAGGCTCTCGCCGGCGGCGCTGCTTGCCAAGCTTAATGATCTCGGACGCCTGCACGGCATTGGGCGACTTGATCTCGTCGAAAACCGCTTCGTCGGCCTGAAGTCGCGCGGCATGTATGAGACGCCGGGCGGCGCGATTCTCATCGTCGCGCATCGCGGGATCGAGAGCCTGACGCTCGATCGCGGCGCCGCGCATCTTAAGGACGAGCTGATGCCGCGCTACGCCGAGTTGATCTATAACGGCTTCTGGTTTTCGCCGGAGCGCGAAATGCTGCAGGCGGCGATCGACAAGAGCCAGGAGCATGTGACCGGCCGGGTGCGACTCAAGCTCTATAAGGGCTCGGCGACGCTGGTCGGCCGCGAGAGTCCCTGGTCGCTTTACGATCAGGACCTGGTCACCTTCGAGGAGGGCGGCGCCTATGATCAGCGCGACGCCGAAGGCTTCATCAAGCTCAACGCCCTGCGGCTGCGCACCCTGGCGAAACGCGCCGCGCGCGGGATGAAATCATAGCTGGTCAGGAATTCCCTTACGGCGACAAGTTCGCTATATTGCTCGGATGCAGGAAGAACTTTCAAAGCTTATCGAGGCGGCGCGAAACGGGCCGCCCATGGATGCGAATGAAAAAGAAGCGCAGCGCCGGAGCTTCGCTTACGGGAACACTGCGTTCGAAAATCCCATGATCACCAGGGATATGATTGATCGGGAAGCCGAAAAACTCGCTGCCGCCGTCGCCAATGGCGAATCGGGAAAGCGATAAGCTTCGGCGGCACAGCGTTGCGGACCAGCCGAGTCTGGTCAGCGATCCGACAGACCGGGCTGAAGCTGAGGCCCGTAACGGCCTAAAGCAATTCGATCTCGGCCTGGAAATCGTCGAAGACGCATTGGCGAAGGGCTCTGCCTTTCGCTGGCGCCCCTCGATGATTCAGGCGCTGCATCGGGAAGCGCTAATGGGGATTAGCGAGTTTGCCGGCAATTGGCGACCGGCAGGCGTCGGCATTGAAGGCAGCGCGCATCAGCCGGTCGGCGCGCATCTTGTTCCAGAGTTTATTGAGGAACTCTGCGATTATCTCAACGAGCATCACGACGATACGACGCCCATTCACCGAGCCGCCTACGCCATGTGGCGACTTAATTGGATTCACCCCTTTTCTGATGGGAACGGCAGAACCTCGCGGATTTTCTCATATGTCGTTCTGTGCGTCGGATTAGGTTTCGCTCTGCGTGGGTCGACCACGATACCGGACCAGATCGTTGCTAATCGTCAGCCTTATTTTGAGGCTCTAGAGCAGGCAGACGCCACGTGCAAACGTGGGCTAATCGATGTGTCGGCGATGGAGGCGCTGCTGAAGCGGCTGCTTGCGGTTCAATTGACGGGCGTATTCGATAAAGCGATAGGCGCGCGTTCGCTTGACTGAATTCCAGATGAAAGAATTGTCGAGAAGGAGAGTTTTCGCTCGGACTCTCACTACGCTCGACGACCTCGTTGGCCACGGCCTTCTTGCCGCGACGAGCGCGAGCGCCCTGGGCGATGTCGCACAGCGCTACAGCATCGCGGTCACGCCGGAAATCGCGGCGCTGATCGACCGCGACGATCCGAATGATCCGATCGCCCGACAGTTCCTTCCCGACATTCGCGAGGCCGTGACTCTGCCCGGCGAAATGGCCGATCCGATCGGCGACGACGTCCATTCGCCGCTGCCCGGACTCGTGCATCGCTATCCCGATCGCGTGCTTTTAAAGCTCCTTTCGGTTTGCCCGGTCTATTGCCGCTTCTGTTTTCGCCGCGAGACGGTCGGACGCGGCAAGGGCGATCTGTTGCCCGAGCGCCACGTCGCGGCTGCGATCGATTACATCGCGGGCCGGCCGCAGATTTTTGAAGTGATCCTCACGGGCGGCGATCCTTTAATCCTATCGGCGCGCCGGCTGGAAACCGTGTCGCGCCGTCTCGCCGATATCCCGCATGTCGCTTTGCTGAGGGTCCATACGCGGGCGCCGACGGCCGCGCCCGATCTTGTCACGCGCGATCGCCTCGCGGCGCTTCGAGAAAGCGGCAAGACCCTTTTTGTCGCCTTACATGTCAATCACGCCCGCGAACTGACCGAGCCGGCTCGCGCGGCGATCGCTCAACTACGCCAGGCGGGAGCGATACTTCTGTCGCAGACAGTGCTGCTTAAAGGCGTCAATGACAATGTCGAGGCGCTGGAGCGCCTGATGCGCGATTTGGCAAGCCTGGGGGTCAGGCCCTATTATCTGCATCATCCCGATCTCGCGCCGGGAACAGCGCATTTTCGTCTCAGCCTTGCGGCCGGGCGGCGAATTTACGCGGAATTGGCGCGCCGCGTGACCGGCGTCGCGCTGCCGGCCTATGTGCTCGATATCCCCGGCGGCTTCGGCAAGGCGCGGATCGCCGACGGCGCCGCCGAGCCGAACGGGCAGGGAGGATGGACCATCGTCGATAGACACGGCGAGAAACGGTCCTATCGCGACGAACTCGCGCCGCCCAAAGACTGATTTTTCGCTCGCGTGCACGAAACCGATTCGATCGGCTCGCCACTTAAGGAGAACATGTGCGCAAACTGACGCTCCTGATCGCCATTCTGCTTGCGACATTCGCCGTGCCGGGACCGCGCGCCGATGAAGCGCCGGCCTCGATTGAACATTTCAACGCGCGCCTCGATCATGCGCGCGAGACGCTGGACGAAGTTCAGAAGGCGTTAGAGCAGCCCAATCTTTCCGACGTCGCGCTACGCAATCTGCGTGCGCGTATCGATCCATTGCCGCATGAGCTGGAAGACACGATCGACAAGCTGACGCCGCATCTGGCGGCGGTCGACGCGCGTTTGAAGGAACTTGCGCCCGCAGCCGCGAAGCCACAGGAGCCGCCAAAGGAGGCTCCGAAAGCGCCTGAAAAGCCCGTGGAGCCCAAGAGACCGGCAAAGCCCGCCGCAAAGCACGGCGCCGAGAAGCCGCAGCCAGGACGAGGTCCGCCGGCCACGGCGCCGGGGACAACGTCGAGCGAACCCGAATCTCCTGACGCCGCGGCGCGCGTCAGCGCCAATGAGGAACTCGACGATCAGCGTCGCCTCTATGACGCGATCGATGCGACTTTGAAACGGGCGCGCGCGATGTTGCTCGAGGCGCGGCAGGTTGCTGCGACGATTGTCGCCCGCCAGCGAGATCTCTTCGCGAAGAATCTGTTTCTGCAGACGAGCGGCCTGTTCTCTCCGTCGCTGTGGCGCGCCGCGCTGGACGGCGCGCCGGAAATCATTAGCGACTCGGCGAGCTTTCTTTCCGGCCGAGCGGCCAATGTCCTGGATCGCATCAACAACGGCAAGCGCACGCAGTTTTTCGCCGTTCTTTTTCTGATCGCGGCCGGCGTCGCCCTGGCGCTTTTCGCATCGCGTCGCGTCGCCCGGCGGTCGGACGACGAGCCTCATCCCACTCCCTTGCGAAAGGCGGCCGCCGCCGCATGGGCCGCGCTCGTCATCGTGGCGGCGCCGATCGCGGCGGTCGGCGCTCTGAGCCTCGCCTTCGACGCCTTCGATCTTATCGACGCCGCGCTCGAACCGATCTGGCGGCGCTTTGTCGAAGGCGTTGCGCGCGTCGCCTTCACCTATGCCATCGCGCGGGCGGTTCTTGCTCCATCGCATCCCAAATGGCGGCTCATTGATCCTGGCGATCGGCTTGCCAGACATCTCACGCAACTCGCCTTGCTGGCCGCGCTGACTCTTTCCGCAACGCGCTTCCTGGAGCAATTGGAAGAATCCGTGCAGGCCGGACTTCCTCTCGTCATCGTGACGCGCGGGCTCGGCGTGATGATCGTTGCGGGACTCATCGTCATCGCGCTTTTTGATCTGCCGCGCCGCGCCGAAGTCAAAGACGGCGCCGTTGTTACGACCGCCGAGGGCCGCGACTGGATGAGCGCCGCGCGCTTCTTTGGGGCTCTTCTGGCGCTTGTGCTCGTCGGCGCCTGCGGCGCCGGCTACGTCACCTTCGCCAATTTCGTCATTCTGCAGATCGGATGGACTGCGGCGGTTCTGGCGATTCTCTATGTCGTCGTCACGCTCTTGCGCGGCGGCGTCGAGGCCGCGCTCGCGCCGACAAGTTTCCTCGGCCGCAATCTAATGAGCAGTCTTGGCGTTCGCCGCGGGCAACTCGCGCCGCTTGCCGTGCTGCTGTCCGGCGTTGGCGTGCTGCTCTGTTTCCTGGCGGCGGCGCTGGCGGCGATCGCGCCGCTCGGCTTCGAGTCAGGCGATTTCCTGGGAAATATTCGTTCGGCGTTCTTTTCCTTCAAGATCGGCGACGTCACAATTTCGCCATCGGGCGCGCTCGTGGCGATGCTGCTTTTCGCCGCAGCGCTCGCTGCAATTCAGGGGTTTCGGCGCTGGCTCGACACGCGGTTCTTGCCGCTGACCCGACTCGATCTCGGGTTGCGCAATTCGATCAGCGCGACGCTTGGTTACGCCGGATTCATTCTCGCGGCGGCGCTCGCCCTGTCATATGTCGGGCTCGGTTTCGAAAAGCTCGCGATCGTCGCCGGCGCACTTTCGGTCGGCATCGGCTTCGGCCTTCAGTCGATCGTCAACAATTTCGTCTCCGGGCTGATCTTGCTCTGGGAGCGCGCCATCCGGGTCGGCGACTGGGTCGTGATCGGCGACGAGCAGGGCTATGTCAAACGCATCAATGTCCGTTCAACCGAGATCGAGACCTTCGATCGCGCGACGATGATCGTGCCAAATTCGAATCTCGTCACTGGCGTCGTGAAGAATTGGCTGCGCGGCGATAAGGTCGGCCGCATCAAGATCGCCATCTCGCCCCATGCCGGCGTCGATCCGGAAAAATTGCGCGACATTCTGCTTGCGACCGCGCGCGCGCAGGAAGGCGTTTTGCGGATTCCCGCGCCGCAGGTGATGTTCCTAGGCATGGAGGCGAACGCCTTTAAATTCGAACTGTGGTGCTATGTCGAGGATGTCGAGCGGTCCGCCCGCGTGCGCAGCGATCTGCACTTCGATCTTTACCAGCGCCTCAACGAGGCCGGAATTTCGATTGGCCTGGCTGCGGCGGCGGCGCAGACGATCGTCCATATGCCGCAATTCGAGGAGCTCGCCGCAGCGGCCGCAGCGACCGGCCTTGCGGTCGAAGCTGATCTGGCGAGCGCCATGAGCAAAGGCGAGCAGCCAGAACAATCCGTCGCCAATAAGGAGACCGCCAGCGGCTCCGAAAACGCGCCGGCGAAGTAATTTTTTAAGCGTTCATTGTTTCTCAAAGAATGGGGAGCGAGATGCGCATGATGTCTCTGCCGCCACCTCCTCGCGTCGCAATTCTTTTGGCGCTCGGCATGTTCGCCGGCTGCAACGCCGCGCCCGAGCCGGCGCGCCCGGCGGCAGGGCCGGAGCCGACGATGTATCGCTCACTGGCGGCCGCCGGCGCGCGCGTTGACCCTGTTGTGGCGCGCGACATGATCTCGCTCTATCGGCGCAACAGCGGGCTTGGCGTCCTGACGCTCGACGAGAATCTTCAGCGAGTCGCCGAGGCGCAGGCGCGGGACATGGCGCAAAGCGGCGATCTTGCGGCGCGCGGCGAACTCGGCGACCGTCTTGCCGGCGTGGGCGTGCAAACGCCGGCGGCGGTGGAAAATGTTTCCGCGGGCTATCGCACGCTGGCGGAAGCCTTTTCCGGCTGGCGCGATTCCGCGCCGCATAATGCGCGCATGCTGGATAGGCGGGTGAAACGCATGGGCATCGCAACGGCTTACGCGCCCCGCGCGAAATATAAGGTCTATTGGGCGCTGGTTCTTGCCGACTGAGTCAGGCGCGGGCTCGGCGCCGGCGCTTGCCGCGGGTCGGGGGCGCGCCGCAGGAGTCTGGTCCCGACGCCCGCTTTTGGTCGTAGCACGCGTCGTCCATTCGCTCGTAACGCACGCCCAGAAAGAATAGGATCTCGGCGTCGCGCCGCAACGCGCCTTCGCGCGTCGGCGCCGCTCTGGCGCCGGGCTGGAAGGCGATGACCTTCCCCATGGCGAACCCTCCAAAGTTTCTTCCGCCGACGATGAATCAACCGTCCAGACGATTAGGAATTGGCGAGGGTTAATGTTCCGTCAACGACCGGATGCTAAATTTCTGCAAGTAGCGTGCGGGTTCAAGCGGTGATGGTGTAATGGACGCCGATAAACAGCGTCAGATCGTTGATGCGTCGCTGCTTCGCGCGACCGTGGACCAGTTTGTCGAGCGATCGATGCATCCGGCCGCAGACATCCAGCAGTTCGAAAAGCTCGCGCTCGGCCTTATTGACATTGTCGACTCTGAAACGGCGGCGCGCGCGGCGCTGCCGCTCTGCTTCCATCGCGAAACGCCCGCTTCGATTTTCAGCCGTCTGTTCGACAAGGGCGGCGCCGCGGCCGCGCTCGCCTTTCAATTCGCGCCTGACCTGCCGCGTCGTGACATGATCACGATCGCCGAGCGCGGGCCTGCGCCATTCGCGGCGGCTATCGCCCGCCGACGCGATCTCGATCGCGAGACGATGCTGGCGCTCGCCTCGCACAGCGAGGGTCAAGTGCGACGCGCGCTCGCTGGCAATCTGTCCGCGCATTTTGACTCGGCGTCGAGGCGCGCGCTGGTCGTGGCGGCGCGAGACGATTGGGCGCTCGCGCGCATGCTGCTCGACCGCGATGATCTCGATCTTGATCCGGAGCCGCTTTTTCTCGCAGCGAGTCGCCTCGAGCGCATCGCCATCACGCTCGGCACCTGTCGCCAGATATTGGCGAGCGGCGCGAATGAGGCGCCGCTTCGCGCCGACGCCGACGTCGTCGCGAAAATGGAAGAGGCCGCGCAACGCCATGATCGCGGCGCCCTTGCCGCTCTCCTTTCCGAAGCGCTCGAATGTCGCAAGGATCGCGCCCGCGCGATCGTCTCCGACCATCTCGGCGAAGCGTTCGCGCTCTCACTCAATGCGATCGGCGTTCCGCTTGAATCCGCGACGCGCATCCTTTTTTCCGTCTTTCCAGACGGCGGGCGCAATAGCGACGTCGTGCGCGCCTTGATCGGCTTGATTCGGTCGACGCCGCAGCGTGCGGCGGCGCGGATCGTCGGCGCAATGACCGGCGCCGCGCGATCGGAAGGGGAGAGTTCTCGCCGCCCGATGCGGGATGAATTCGGCGGGCCGACGTGGCGACGCGCAACGACGACTCCATCCTTGCCGCGGCCATCGCGCAAACTCGATCAGTCCGCTTAAATACGCAATCTCACGAGTATAAAGCGCACTATGCGGCGAGGTCGACGAAGACGCGCCCTTCGCGATCCTCGATTTCGACGATCCAGAGGTCGGGGTCGAACATGATCTCGCGCTTGAGCCGCTCCTCGGCTGCCATCGGATCAAGCCAGTCGTCCGCATGGACCCGCGCGAATAGCCGATCGACTCCGATCGGCAGTTCTTCCGTTTGCGGGGCGGGGCCATAGACCGCGGCGCGTCCGTCCAGCCGATCGAGCTTGACGAAGATCGCGCCCGCTTCGGCGGCGCCGCGCCGGCGCAGCATGGCGACGGCGCCTTGCGTCTCCGCGCGACGGATCAGCGCGGCGACGAATATGTCGGACCTCAGGCGCATAGCGTGCAAATTAGCGCTTGAGCGGCGCCATTGTCGAACCCGGGCGATTAGGGGCGCGGCAAACCGGAAAGCGTCGCAAGCTGTTTGAGAAGCTGAGGCGTAATTTTGCCTTTGGCCGGAAGGCCGGCGTCGCGTTCGAATTTTGCCAAAGTGCGACGCGTCGCGGCGTTGAGAACGCCGTCGGCGCGCACCACATAGCCGAGCCTCAAGAGCGCGCGCTGCGCATAAAGAACGCTTCTGTCGACCGACGCGGTATTTTCCGGGCTTGTCGGCCTCTCTACCTTCTCGGGGCTCGGCGCCTTATCGGCTTTCTCGGGACTTGGCGCCTTTCCAGCCTTGTCGGCGCCTGCGGCCGGCAGCGCCTTGCTGAGTATCAACTGGCCGATGGCGTCGCGCGTCTTGGCCGCTTTACGCGTCAAGTCGGCCTTCGCCGGCTCGGTTCTGCCGGTTTCGAGGGTTTTGGCGCTGAGATTGTCGAGCTTGCTGGCGATCAAATCTTTGGGCGCGGGCCGCGGCTGAGCGCCAGTCTCTCGTTCAGTTCGCGCAGCTTCGATCGCGGCGGGCCGCGTTGGCGGCCTCGGCGCGACCATGACGGCCTTCGAGGGATGATCGGAAAAGAGCGGCGCCGGATGTCTTCCGTCCTGGAGAAACAGCGCGTTCATTGGCACGCCGATCGCCGCCACAGCGGCGATGCTGAGGATAAGCATGACGCCGATCCGTTTCGCCCCGAACATGCGCGCGAGGAGGGAGCGGCGGCCCTTGCGCCTTGCGTCGCGCGGCGGGGCGCGATCGCTGGGCGAAGACTGAAAGCGCGAGGCGTAGAGCGAAGCGTCAGGCAATTTTCTTCACCGTTGCTGGTTCTGCGACGAGGGCGCCCGCCGCAGGCGCGCCGCCAGGACGCGCAATCGCTTCAATTCTCGCCGGACTGCCGGCGGTGCCGCGACGCTGGCGACAGTCGAGCGGTAGGCGTACGGAAACCGTCGTGCCGGCTTGAGGTCCGCTTTCGACGGTGATCGAACCGTCGTGCAGACCCACGAGTCCGCGCACCATGGAAAGGCCGAGGCCTGTCCCCTCGTGGCGGCGGTCGGATGATGCGCGCGCCTGGAAGAAGGGATCGCCAAGACGGGCGAGATCGCACGGGGCGACGCCAACGCCATCGTCGGCGACGGCGATGATCGCCTGATCTCCGTCGGCCTGCAGCCGCAGTTTCACGGCGCCGCCGCGGGGCGTGAATTTCACCGCGTTGGAGAGCAGATTGATCAGGATTTGCCTGCAGGCGCGCCTGTCGGCGACGATTTCGCCAAGGGCCTCGTCATAGTCGCGCGCGAGTCTCACGCCCGAGTGGTCGGCCTGCAGCTGCATCATGTCGCAGCACTGATCGGCGAGCGTCTGCAGGGCGAAGGACTCTGGCTCGATTTCCATGACGCCGGATTCGATCTTGGACATGTCCATGATCGAATTGACGATCTCGAGCAAATGGCGCCCCGAGTCGCTGATGATCGACGCATATTCGCGCTGTTTGGCGGGCTCGGGCGGCGAAATCTCGTTGGTCGCCAGCATTTGGGAGAAGCCGATGATGGCGTTGAGCGGCGTGCGCAATTCGTGGCTCACGTCGGCGAGGAGGCGCACATTGCTCGGGCGTGCGCGCTCGGCGGCGGCGTGAGCCGCGGCAAGGGCGATGTCGGCTTCTATTCCGGCGTTCGCGTCGCGCAGGGCGCAGAGGACGGCGTCCGGCCCGCCATTGCCTGCCTCGGATGGGGCGCGGCGCATGCGCGCCTCGAAATAGGCGAACACGGGCTCGACGAATCCGCCGCTAGGATTGCACGCGACTCCAAGCTGAACGCGAACGGCTAAAATCGCCGTCGGCCTGCCGTCAAACGCATCGGAGACGAGCTGCAGAAAAGCCGGCCGATCCGCGACATGAATGCGCTGAATGAACTCGCGCCCGATCAGATCTCGGCGATTGAGATCAAAGGCGCGATGCCTCTCGCCCATGACCGCGTTGACGACGCCGGCCCGATCGAGATGCAGCAGAATATCGCCGACCGCCCCGGTCAGAAGCATGAGATCCCGGTCGCTGCGCGCTTCGGTCCGAGCGCGGATCGTCTCCACGCGGACGGCGCCGTAGACGAGCGCGGCGACATAGAGCAGCAGCGTCGCCGCGAGGAAGCCGGCCGCCGCTGCATGTTCCGTCAGCAGTGCGTGAGACGCCCGCAAATTCTGGCCGGCGATCAGCGCGAGAACGGCGATGGCGACGACTTCGATGACGATTACCACGCCGATTTCCGGCGTGAGCGCGGACTCGATGAGCGCGACGAGCAGCAGCGCCACCGAAATTGCGTCATAGCCCGGCATGAGCGCGCGGACGGCAATCGCCGTCGCAAGCCAGCCGCCGATCGAGAGGCTCCGAGCGATGCGCAAATCTCTCGTCTGCGACAGAACGACAACCGAGATCAGCGGGATTTGAGCGAAGACGAAGATCGCGGACTCGCGCGCCGTCGGCGCGCCGTGGAAGATTACAAACAACGTCGCCGCGAGCAGGATGCAGCCGGCGAGGACAAGTCGCGCGACGATGAACGCGCGATGACGCGCTTCCTCGACCGGTCGTCCGGCGACCCGCTCATGCACTGCGGCGCTCAAGCGAGACTCATATCGGCTGTCGTCGGCAAAGCTACTCAAGACGCAGGCTCCTCATCGCCGGAAGAGATAAAGGAGCGTCCTTAAGCAGCCGCTAAGCCGGCGCAAAAACCTCACGAGTCATTCGGCGACGCGTCGACATGGTTTGCATTTTATTGCCGATCTGATGATGCAAAAATCGGACAGGCGTTTACCAAGGCGCAACCCTACAGCGACATCCTTTCGGAAAGCCGTCATCGGAGAAGAGGACGATTTTGGTTTTTCTGATCAAATGCGCCATCTGCATCCTTCTTGTGTTCGTCGCGTTGCAGTGGCGCGCCGACGATGCGCCGGTCGCGAAAAAGAGCGCGGTCGCGCGCCATGAGAAGCAGCGGAAGGCAGGCGGAATTGTCGAGGACGTCGCGTCGCTCATCCATGCCGGCGGCGATGCGCTCGCCGGCGCCGCGCGCGACAAATGTCTGGCGGCGCCGCGCGACTGCCTTTCGGCCGTCCAGAAACTGCAATCGGCCGCCGGTCGCGCGCAGTGAGCCGGTCAATCCACGCCGACGCGCTGTGCAATAATCGGCGACGCCGCATCCGATTTTGCCGAATCGGCTTTTTGACACTAAACATGGTCGCGCTTGGCGCGCGATTTTGAGGCCGAACCGCCACCGAGGCCATTTTCGTCGTGCTCGCGTGCGACCCGGTCGCCCGTCGCGAGCCATGTCTCTCCAAAGGAGGCGGCCATGTCCGAAGAACCTTCGTCGCAACCTGAAGATACGGTTTCCCGCACCGTAGTGAACAATCTGCAGGAACAGTTGAAGGCGACGCGCATGGAGCGCGATCGACAGATTTTCGAAAAATCTGAAATCGTCGCGAAAGCCAACGCCTACGCCAAGGAGCGCGACGACCTTCGTGACAGTCTTGCCGCGATGACCGCCGAGCGCGACCGTCTCGCGGCGGAGAAGACCGAGGCCTCGGCGCAGACGCTGCAGGCGTCAAAGCAGCTCGAAGCCGCCAATCGCCGCGCAGACGAGGCCGAGGCCGAGATCGACCGGCTGCGCCATGCGATCGCCACCGCGCCCTCGTCCGATCCCGCGATCGTGCTGTGGAATCTGGTCTCGCAACAGACCAAGAAGGGCGTCGCCTGGGTGAGAAGCAAGATTCCCGCCGATAGCCCGGCTTTGCCCTGGTACGACAAGACGGTCGACGTCGCGACCCAGGTCGGCTGCATCGCGGTGAAGGCGGCGGACGCCTTCATGCGCTGGGCCGTCCCCAAGGCGATCGAACTGTTCAACCGCGGCAAGGCGGAGCTCGAGGCGCGGATGGAGAAAAAATAGGCTTCTTTCGAGTTCCGGCGCCGGCTCCAGCAGCCGGGGGCAGGCAATCGCGCTGACCCGGCTTGGCGCGCCCTTTCCTTCCGGGGCGGGCGCTGCTATCCCGCGCCCATGACCGCCCATAAAATCGAAAACATCCGCAATTTCTCCATCGTCGCGCATATCGACCACGGCAAGTCGACGCTCGCCGACAGGCTCATTCAGGAGACCGGAACGCTCGCCGCGCGCGAGATGGTCGAGCAGGTGCTCGATTCGATGGATATCGAGCGCGAGCGTGGCATCACCATCAAGGCGCAGACCGTGCGCCTCAATTACCGGGCCAAGGACGGCAAGGATTATGTCCTCAATCTGATGGACACGCCTGGCCATGTCGACTTCGCCTATGAAGTGTCCCGTTCGCTCAAGGCCTGCGAGGGTTCGCTCCTCGTCGTCGACGCGTCGCAGGGCGTCGAGGCGCAGACGCTCGCCAATGTCTATCAGGCGATCGACGCCGGCCATGAGATCGTGCCGGTGCTCAACAAGATCGACCTGCCGGCGGCCGAGCCTGACCGCATCAAGGAGCAGATCGAGGAGGTGATCGGGCTCGACGCCTCGGACGCCGTGCTCATCTCCGCCAAGACCGGCATCGGCGTTCCCGACGTTCTCGAAGCGATCGTCACGCGCCTGCCGCCGCCTGCCGGCGACGAAAAGGCGCCTCTAAAGGCGCTTCTCGTCGACAGCTGGTACGACGCCTATCTTGGCGTCGTCGTGCTGGTGCGCATCTTCGATGGAACCTTCAAAAAAGGGCAGAAGATAAAAATGATGGCGACGGACGCCCATTATGAGATCGACAAGATCGGCGTCTTTCGTCCCAAAATGCAGGATGTCGCCGCGCTCGGGCCGGGCGAGGTTGGCTTCATCACCGCACAGATTAAGCAGGTCGCCGATACGCGCGTCGGCGACACGATCACCGATGACAAGAAGCCGACTGCCGAGCCGTTGCCGGGCTTCAAGCCGGCGCAGCCCGTCGTGTTCTGCGGGCTTTTTCCGGTCGACGCCGCGGATTTCGAGGATTTGCGCGCCGCCATCGCCAAACTGCGTTTGAACGACGCGAGCTTCTCCTATGAGATGGAGACCTCCGCGGCGCTTGGCTTCGGTTTCCGCTGCGGCTTTCTCGGCCTGCTGCATCTCGAAATCATTCAGGAGCGGCTGCAGCGCGAATTCGATCTCGATCTGATCGCGACGGCGCCATCGGTGATCTACAAGATCACGCTCACCAATGGCGACGAGATCGAGCTGCATAATCCGGCCGACATGCCGGATGTGGTGAAGATCGAGGAAATCAAGGAGCCCTGGATCAGGGCGACGATTTTGACGCCGGATGATTATCTCGGCTCGGTCCTAAAACTCTGTCAGGATCGGCGCGGCGTGCAGGTTGATTTGAACTATGTCGGCAAGCGCGCGATGGCGGTCTATGATCTGCCGCTCAACGAAGTCGTGTTCGATTTCTACGACCGGCTGAAATCGATCTCGAAGGGCTATGCGAGCTTCGACTATCAGCTCACCGATTATCGCGCCGGCGATCTCGTCAAGATGAGCATTCTGGTCAACAGCGAGCCGGTCGACGCGCTCTCCATGCTGGTGCATCGCACCCGCGCCGAAGGGCGCGGCCGGCAGATGTGCGAGAAATTAAAGGAGCTGATCCCGCCGCATATGTTTCAGGTGCCGATCCAGGCCGCGCTCGGCGGCAAGATCATCGCGCGCGAGACGGTGCGCGCCTTCCGCAAGGACGTGACCGCCAAATGCTACGGCGGCGACGTGACCCGCAAGCGCAAGCTTTTAGAGAAGCAGAAGGAAGGCAAGAAGAAGATGCGCCAATTCGGCCGCGTCGAGATTCCGCAGGAAGCCTTTATCGCCGCGCTGAAGATGGAGGAGTAGGGACTTTTCCGAGCCTTTCGCGCGTCATGCCCGCGCTTGTCGCGGGCATCCACGCGACTGGGCCGCCGCCACTCCTGCGAAGGGAGCGCAACGTCCCGGCGTGGATGGCCGGGACAAGCCCGGCCATGACGGGTAAAATGACTCGATGCGCAAGATTTCCCAGAGCGACCTATACAAAAACCTCGCCGCGACGCTCGATCGTGTCACGGAAGACCACGAGCCCGTCGTCATCTCCCGCGATAAGGGCAAGCCGCCGGCCGTGCTGATCCCTCTCGAAGATTTCGCTTCTTACGAAGAAACCAGCTATCTCCTGCAGAGTCCGCGCAATGCCGAGCGCCTTCGCGCAGCGGTCGAGGAACTCGACGCGGGGCGCGGCAAAGAGCGCAAGCTCGTTGAATGAAGCTTGTCTTCTCTGAACGGGCTTGGGCCGATTATCTCTATTGGCAGACGCAGGACAAAAAAACTCTCGAACGCATCAACGCGTTGACCAAAGAATGTTCTCGGACGCCATTCGAGGGTCTGGGCAAGCCTGAACCATTGCGTGGCGACCTGCGCGGCTGGTGGTCGCGCCGCATCGATCGCGAGCATCGCCTCGCTTATCGCGTCGAAGACGGCGTGCTACAGATTGCTCAGTGTCGCTACCATTATTGACTTGTCACCCCCGCGCCAGCGCGATCATCACCGCGCCGGCGAGCATCACCGCCGAGCCGAGCAGCCGGCCGCCCGTTTCCTCCTTCAGCACATGTCCGCTGGCGAGCACGGTGAAGAGCGCCGAGAGGCGTTTGATGGCGATGACGTAAGGGGTGAACAGCACGGTCAGCGCCCACATCTGCAAGGTGTTGCCGAAAGCCATCGCCGAGCCCGCGGCGATCGCGTGGCGCAGGGCGAATACGCGCGGCGCGGCGCGCCGCCCGGCGAACCAGTAGAGCAGCGCGCACAGCGAAATGACGATCGTCAACGCCGTGATCCACACGAGCGGCGTCGACGCCCTGACGCCAAGCTTGTCGATATTGGCGGTGACGCTCCAGATCACCGCGGTGCCCATCATCATCCGCGCGCCCTTGTCGCGCGCAAAAACATGGAAGTTGAAGCGGCGTCCGCTTTCCTGGTCAACGTCGAGCAGGCCAACGCCGAGAACGGTGAACAGCACGCCGAAGACGCCCATCGGCGGCGCATGTTCGCCGGTCATGATCGGCGAGGTGAATAGCATCAGCACCGGCGTGAGCAGCACCAGCGGCGCGACCAGCGAAGCGTCCGACAGTCGAAAGGCGCGAATGTAAAACACATAGGCGACGACATTGAGCGCGCCCGACCAGATGAGCAGCGTCCAGAAGTCGGGCTTCGTCAGCGACGCCAGCGTCTCGCGCGGCGCATTTAGGAGCGCCGGATAGGAGACGAAGCAAGCGAAGATCAGCAGCAGCGCGCCCGCGCACCATTGCGTCGCGAGAATGGCGCGATCATCCGCCGTCCGCGTCGCCGCCTTGGTGCCGAGATCGGTGACGGACTGGCAAAGGGCGGTGACGAGCGCGGCCAGAAGAGCAAGAAGCGCGAGGTCCATGGCGCGCGCTATAGCGCATGGCGCGCAAAAACGGGAGTTGGCGGAGAGCCATAGGAATCGGGTGAGGAAAAATACTCGAAAGCGGGCTTCCTCGTCCTTCGAGACGCGTGCTGCGCACGCTCCTCAGGATGAGGAAGCCCTTCACCCGATCTTCCTGGGTGCAGAGCGCCCCGTGCTTGACGTTCACAACCGAGACATTGTTCGTTCACGCCGAAATCGCGGCGTTCCCGTCGATGCGCCCGTGCAGGCCGTTCGGCAGTCTCGGATTGGACAAAATATAGCGCCCGCGCTCGCGCACCAGCTTGGTTACGGCGGCGAAGTCGATCTTGCCCGAGCCCAGCAGCGGCACCTGCTCGACAACCATGATTTCCGCCGGCGCCATCAGATCGGATGCGCCTTTCGATCTGGCATAGGTCTGAAAATCGGCGCGCGTCGCGTCCTTCTGCTGCGTGACGAGAATGATTCGCTCGCCCTTGCGCGAGTCGATCTCGGTCCCCGCCGCGGACAGCGCGTCGGGCCAGAGTTCCGCCGCGAGTTGTTCGATCGCGGCGAGCGACACCATCTCGCCGCCGATCTTAGCGAAGCGCTTGGCTCGTCCCTTGATCGTCACATAGCCCTCGGCGTCGATCGTGACGATGTCGCCGGTGTCGTGCCACCCGTTCTCCGGCGGCTGCGCCACGCCGGGCTCATCGATCTTGAGATAACCCATCATGATGTTGGGACCGCGCACCAGCAGACGTCCGCCATCAGCGACTCCGGGCACGGGTTCGAGCCGATGTTCGACGCCCGGCATCAGCCGTCCGACCGTGCCGAATTTGTTGAACATCGGCGTGTTGAGCGCGAGCACCGGCGCGGCTTCAGTCACGCCGTAACCTTCGAGAATGCGGATGCCGAATTTTTCCAACCACGTATCGCGGGTGGACTGCTTCACCGGCTCCGCGCCGGCGACGACATAGCGGATCGAGCGAAAATCATAGGCGTGCGCCGCGCGAGCGTAGCCGACGAGAAACGTGTCGGCGCCGAAAAGGATCGTGGCGTTTGAGCCGTACACCAGCTCCGGCACGATGCGATAATGCAAGGGCGACGGATAGAGATAGATCGGCACGCCGGAGATGAGCGGCAGCGTAAAGCCGACCGTCAGTCCGAAGGAATGAAACATCGGCAGCACGTTAAAGACCTTGTCCTTGCGTCCGAAGTCGATGCGCGCCGTCGCCTGCGCCGCATTGGCGAGCATGTTTCTATGCGACAGCGCCACGCCTTTCGGCGCGCCTTCCGAACCGGAAGTGAAGAGTATCGCCGCCATGTCGGCGGGCTTGCGGGCGACGACGGCGCGACGGAATCGGCGAAAGGCGTCGTATTTGTCGGCAAGCGAGAGGCGCGCGCGGACATCTTCCAGATAGACGATCGCGACTTTCTCTTCGAGCGCGGCGACGAGCTTTTCGAGTTTGGCTTTCTCGATGAAGCCGCGCGACGTCAGAATCGTCCGCGCCTGTGCCGCCTCGCAGCCCGAAAGAATATTCGCGGTGCCGGCGGTGAAATTGATCATCGCCGGCGTTCTGCCGGCCGAAATGACCGCAAGGAAAGCGATGCCCGCGCCATTGGCGTTCGGCAGCATCAGTCCAATCGCGTCGCCCGGATTGCCGATCATCGCAATCTTGCCGGCGAGCGCCCGCGTTCCGATCAAGAGTCTGCGATAGCTGACCTTGCCGGCGACCGGATCTTCAAGCGCGCCGCGCGACAGTCCGTGTTCGCGCGCCGCTTCGACCACGGCGTCGAAAAGCGTGCGATCGATATTGGTGGTGCGGAAGACGAGGTCCGACATGATCTGATAGAGCGCGGCGCCTGCCGCCATACGCCGCGCCTTGCCTTTCAGCCCTTCGTCAACGGCAAGACGGACCGGTTCGAGCGCGGTGAGCGTGAATTTCGGAAACCAGCGCCGGCGCGCCTGTTCGCGCGTCAGCCGGGAGAACATCGTCGCTTCGGCGCCGTCGATGCGAACAGGCACGATCATCGCGCCGGATTTTTCCGCGATCAGTCCGGCGCCGTCGTAGACTTTCATCAGGCTGCCGGTGACCGTCAGCCGGCCCTCGGGAAAAATGACGAGCGGATGGCCGTCCCTGACCGAGTTGATGAGCGCGCGCGTCCCGAACGGATTTGAAGGATCGAGCGGAATGGCGCGTACGAATCTCAGAAACGGCTTCACCCACCATTTCTGCGAAATTTCGAGGTCGATGGCGAAAACCGGCGCCTTCGGCATGACCGCGAGAATCGCCGCGGCGTCGAGAAAGCTCACATGATTGAGCGCGACGATCGGATTGGGTCCGGCCTTGTCGAAATTCTCTAACCCCTTTGCTTCGAGACGATAGAAGGCGCGAAAGATGATCGACAGCAGATCCTGGAACGGCGAAACGACGACCGTCTTGAGCATCCAGATCGAAGCGGCGAGCGCGACAACCGCGACGCCAATCAGAATCGCCGAGAAGGAAACGCCGAGGCTCTGCAGCGCCGCCACGCCGACGCCGCCGAGCGCCATGAAGGCGGCGTTCTGCACATTGACCGCGGCGATGGTGCGGGCGCGCTCCTGCGGCGCGCTCCGCGCCTGAATGGCGGCGAAGGACGGCACGATCATCAGACCGCCGGCGACAGCGAGGATCAGAAAATCGATCGCCGTGCGCCAGGCGAGCGGCTGAGCGAAATAGGCTTCCGGCGCCAGCGCCGTCGCCGCCGCAGGCGTCGGCGAGAGCAGCAAGGCTATGCCGAGATCAGCCGATCCCAAGGCGACGAGCGCGGCGCCGACGGCGGAAGGCAGCAGCACGATCTTGCCCTTGAGCAGGAAGGCCGCGAGTCCCGACCCCACGGCGATGCCGACGGCGAACAGCGCCAGATGGACGCTGACGACGATTTCGGCGCCATGCAGGGTCTGAGTGATCAGCGAGGGCGCGAGCGACATGGCGATCGACCCGAAAAGCCAGAACAGGCTCGTGACGACCGCGAGGCGCCTCAATTCAGGTTGGGCGCGCAGATGAAGCAGCAGCCTGTAGGTCGAGCGCAGGACATTGACGTCGATCGCCAGATTCGGATCGGCGCGTCCGGTTGGCGGAATGAGCCAGGCCGCGCCGAGCGCCAGAAACGCGACGCCCATCACGCCAGCGGCGAGTATCACGCCGTCGCCTGCATGCAGCGCCGCGCCGCCGGCGATCGTGCCGCTCAGAATTGCAAAGAAAGTCGCGCTCTCGACGAGCGCATTGCCGGCCGGAAGCTCCTCGCGCGTCAAATGGTCGGGCAGAATGCCGTATTTGATCGGCCCAAACAGCGCGCCGGTGACGCCAAACAGAATGAGCGCGCCAAACAGCGTCGGAAGATTGGCGAAGAGGAAGCCGGCCGCCGACAGGCCGGCGATGGCGACCTCGGCGATGCTCAGCCAGCGCACGATGCGCGCCTTGTCATATTTGTCGGCGAATTCGCCGCCGATCGCCGATAGAAGAAAATAAGGGGCGATGAAGGCCGCGCCGGCGAGCGTGACGAGCGACGCGCCGCTGTCCGCCATATGCGCCAGGATCAAGAGCACCAGGGCGTTCTTGAGGAAATTGTCGTTGAAGGCCGCAAAGAACTGACGCCAGAACAAAGGCGCGAAACGCCGCGAAGCGAGAAGCGATTGCGTCATGTCGGAACTTCCGGGAAAGGCGCCGAGATTTTCTCCGATGATCCTTAAGGATCGGTCAAATCCGGCGCGTTGCAATGAGCGTCGAAGGCCAGTTTTTTGCCATGAACTGCGTTCATACTGGAGATAGCAGCGGTTATGCTCCGCCGTCAATCAAAAAATGAACTGCGTTCATAATCGAGCTGGGAGACGGCCAATTGAACGAGAAAACGACCGAGGCGGGAGCCGACCGCCGAACCCAGTTGCGCGAACGGCTGATCGAAGCGGCGCAGGAGGCGATCGCCTCGCAGGGCCTTGCCGGGCTCAAGGCGCGCGACCTCGCCACGGCGGCCGGCTGCGCGCTCGGCGCCATCTACACCGCCTTCGACGACCTCGACGAGCTGATTCTGAGCGTCAACGCGCGCACATTGGCGCGGCTGGAGACCGCGCTCGATCTCGCTTTGGGAGACGCCGAGGCTGAACAGGCGCTGCAGGTCATGGCGCGGACCTATTTGAACTTCGCGAGAGCGGAAGAGCCGAGTTGGCGCGCGCTTTTTCAACATCGCCTGCCGCCGGGCGTCGCGCCGCCGCAATGGTATGTCGACGCGCGCAATCGCCTGTTCAATCGGCTGGACGCGCCGCTTTCGCGACTCTTGCCCGGCGCAGGCCACGTCGCCCGCGCCGCTTTCGCGCGGACATTGTTCTCTGCGGTGCATGGCGTCGTGGCGCTCGGACTTGAAGAGAAGATCGCCGACACGCCGCCGAAGCTTCTCGACGACCAGCTGGAAATGCTGGTGCGCATTATCGCGGACGGGCTGATGATGGAGTCGGCCCGCTTGATTTGAACGGTGCGACCTGACATAGGCGCGCATGGCTTTTATTCTGCTGTTTGCCGTTGCGATCTGGGCGGGCGCGCAGAATGCGCTTGCCGGCGGCGGCTCGTTCCTTACCCTTCCCACATTGATGCTGACGGGGATGGATGCGCTCGCCGCCAATGTGACGTCCTGCGTAGCGCTGTTTCCGGCGCAGGTCGCGACCGGCTGGACCGGCCGCAAACTTGCGACGGGCGCCAATGGTCTGTCGCTGCGCACGCTGTTCGTCATCAGCATTCTTGGCGGCGCGGTCGGCGCGGCGGTGTTGCTGGCGACGCCGCGGGGGCTCTTCGCGCAGCTCGTGCCATGGCTGGTGCTCTTTGCGACGGTGGTCTTCGCCTGGGGCAGTTTCTTTCGAAAGCCGAGCGAGGCGCAATCTCATCTCGGCGCGCCGGGCGCGGCGCTCGCGCAATTTCTGATCTCGATCTACGGCGGCTATTTCGGCGGCGGCATCGGCTTTCTGATGGTCGCCGCGCTGACCATGGGGGGGCAGGGCGTGCGCATCGCCAGCGCGACGAAAAATGTTCTGGCCGGCGTGATGAACGCCTCGGCCGTCGCCATCTTTCTATTCTCGCCGGATTTGCACTGGCCGCAGGCGCTGGTGGCGAGCGCCGGGGCGACGATCGGCGGGATCGCCGGCGGGCTGCTCATCCATTACATCGACGAAAAGCTGCTGCGCATTTTCGTCATCGTGATTGGCGCGGCGTTGACTGTGGGACTTTTCCTCAGAGCGCCTTGACTTATGCGTTCAGCGCGCCGCCGCGCCGCCGCTCGCCATTGCCTTTTCGATCTCGGGGATGAGCGTCGTCGCGGCGGCGGAAGGCGTCAGCGGCCCCACGAACTTATAGGCGATGGTTCCGTCGCCCTTGATCACGAAAGTCTCGGGCACGCCATAGACGCCGAAGTCGATCGCCGTGCGGCCGGCGGGATCGACGCCAACGCGCGCGAAAGGATTGCCGCCATCCTCCAGAAAGGCCAACGCCTTCGCCGTCTCGTCCTTGTAGGACAGGCCATAGAGTTCGACGCCCTTCGCCTTGAGCGCTTCGTCGCCGGCGAGCGCCATCAGCACGGCATGTTCCTGCCGGCAGGGTCCGCACCAGCTCGCGAGCACATTGACGAGGCTGACATGGCCTTTGTGCAAATCCTCGGTCGAGAGACCGGGAACGCCAATGAGCCCTTCAAGCGCCGGCAGATCGAAGACAGGCGCCGGCTTGCCGATCAGCGCAGAAGGAATGCGCGACGCGTCGCCGGCAAAGAGCCGCACGAGAAAGACGAGCGCCAGCAGCACGAACAGCGCCAGCGGCAGAAAGCGCAGCGCCGAACGCGGCGCGACGGCGTCGCTCACCTAGCCTTCTCCCTGATCGCGCGCGCCGGCTGCGCCGAAACGCGCCAGCGCCGCGCGCAGGCGTCGATAGTCGAGGACGATGCGCAAGGTCACGACGCCGAGCGTGACGAAAGTCACCCCATAGGCGGCGCCGATATAAAACCAGTGATCGCTCACTCAGCGGCCTCCCAGCTTTCATCGCCGGCGGTCTCGCCGGCGCGCACCGCCTGCATCGACAGCCGCGCCAGGCGACGCCGCAGGATTTCATTGCGGATCGCCATCACATGCAGCGTCAAAAACAAGAACGTCGCGGCGAGCGCCATGACGATCAGCGGCCACAGCATCGAGCCCGAGATCGCCGGGCCGCCGATGCGAAACACCGAGGCCGGCTGATGCAGCGTGTTCCACCAGTCGACCGAATATTTGATGATCGGAATGTCGATCGCGCCGACGATCGTCATGATCGCGGCGATGCGCGCGCCGCGCGGCGTGTCGTCCATCGTCTGTCTGACGGCGATGAGGCCGAGGTAGAGAAGAAAAAGAACCAGCATGGAGGTGAGGCGCGCGTCCCATACCCAGAACGTTCCCCACATCGGCTTGCCCCACAGCGAGCCGGTGACAAGACAGATGAAGGTGAAGGCGGCGCCGAGATTAGCCGCGGTCTTCTGCGCCGCGTCGGCGAGCGGATGGCGCCAGACCAGAACGCCGAGCGACGCCGAGGTCATCACCACATAAGCAAAGATCGCGAGCCAGGCGGACGGCACATGGATGTACATGATCCGGACCGTTTCGCCCTGCTGATAATCGGGCGGCGCGGTGAAGGCGCCATACAGCCCGATCGCGAGCAGAAGCAGCGTGGCGCCCGAAAGCCACGGCAGCGCGCCTTCCGCAAACCGCAGAAAGCGCGCTGGATTAGCGTAAGTGGAAAGAAAGCTCATCGGCGGCCGAAGACTCCCGCCGATTGCCTAAGCCCCGCGGCCCGCCGCGTCAATTCGCGGCTTTGGCCGGCGGCTTGGTCGTATCCTTGGCGACTTCCTTCGTCTGCTCGGAGAGAATCTGCGCCCTCGACTTGCCGTGCAGAAGTTGGACCGCCGCGATGAGCTGCTTGTCCTTCGCCTCGTCCGGCGGGACATAGGCCTGCGAGCCGGTCTTCTCGTCTTCGCCGTTCTTGAGATGGCCTTTGAGCGAGGCTTCGCCCTTGGTGTCGTCCTTGCCTTTGAGTTCGTCCGGCACGTCCTGCAGGATCACCATGTCCGGATCGATGCCCTTGGCCTGAATCGAACGGCCCGACGGCGTGTAATAGCGCGCCGTCGTCAAGCGCAGCGCGCCGGCGCTGCCGCCAAGCGGAATGATGGTCTGCACCGAGCCCTTGCCGAAGGACCGCGTGCCGATCAGCGTCGCGCGCTTATGGTCCTGCAGAGCGCCGGCGACGATTTCCGACGCCGAGGCCGAACCGCCGTTGATCAGCACGACGACCGGCTTGCCCTTGGAAAGATCGCCGGAGCCGCGGGCGTTGTAGCGTTGGGTTTCGTCGGCGTTGCGGCCGCGGGTCGAAACGATTTCGCCCTTGTCGATGAAGGAGTTGACGACCTGGATCGACTGATCGAGCAACCCGCCCGGATTGTTGCGCAGATCGACAATATAGCCCTTGAACTTGTCCGCTGGAATGTCCTGCTGCGCCTTGGTCATTGCGTTGCGCAAGCCTTCCGCAGTCTCTTCGTTGAACTGCGAGATGCGGATATAGGCGACGTCGTCGCCCTGTTTGCGCGAGCGCACCGACTTGATGTGGATCTCGGCGCGGACCAGTTTGACTTCGATCTTGTCCTTGTTCTTGCCGCGGAAGATCGTCAGCTTGACCGGCGTGTTGATCGCGCCGCGCATTTTGTCGACGGCCTGATTGAGGGTCATGCCCTGCACGGTCTCGTCGTCGATGGCGCCGATGAGGTCGCCGGACAGGACGCCGGCGCGCGAGGCCGGCGTATCGTCGATCGGCGCGACGACCTTGACCAGCCCGTCTTCCTGCGTGACCTCGATGCCGAGACCGCCAAACTTGCCCTCGGTCTGGGTGCGCATGTCCTTAAACGCCTTGGCGTCAAGGTAGCTCGAATGGGGGTCGAGCGAGGTCAGCATGCCATTGATGGCGTTTTCGACGAGCTTCTGCTCGTCGGGCTTCTCGACATAGTCGGCGCGCACCTTGTCGAAGACGTCGCCGAAAAGGCTCAGGTTCTTGTAAGTGTCGGCGGAAGCCGCCAGAGCCGGGCCGCCGATGACGGCGCGCGCTTGCTGGCCGAGCGTCGCGCATCCCGCTCCAAGAGCGATTCCCGTTGCGATAAGGACTGTTTTGCGAATCATCCGCCGACCTTCCGACTGTCAGACTTCGCCCACCATGGGCCCGAGTCGATTGACGCTCCGTCTTTGCGGAACTCAACATAGAGAATGGGTTGTTTCGCGCCGATTGCGATGGTCGCCGCGGTTTGCGCGGCTCCGTCTCCCATGCTGGCTACCGGCTCACCCGCGAGCACAAATTGTCCCACGTTCACATTGGTGCGACTCATGCCGGCCAGAACCACATAATAGCCGCCGCCGGCGTTAATGATCAAGAGTTGCCCATAACTTCGATAAGGCCCTGAAAAGGCTATCCATCCATCGCAGGGGGCGATCACCACGCCATTTTCCCGGGCGGCGATCGACAAGCCTTTTTCCTTGCCGCCGAACCCGTCCGGCGCCCCGAAGCGGCGGACGATCTGTCCCGAGGCCGGCGCCGGCAGCCGACCTTTGAGATCGACGAAGGCGACCGCCGGGGCCAGCCGGGCAGGGTCCTTGAACGGCGCGGACAGCGCCTTAAGCCGCTCTCGCTCGGAGAGATTCGCCTGCGCCTTTGCTCGTTCCTCGTCGGCCTTGCGCGCCGCTTCGGCCGCGCGCTGCGCCGCCGCGCTTTCCGCCTCCATGCGCGCGATGAGGTCCTTCAGGGTCGTCGCGCGCTGCGCCAGCGCCCGCGCGCGCTCCGTCTCCGCCTGCAAGGCGCTTTGCGACGTCGAAATCGCCTCCTGACGCTCGGCGATCATGGGCTCGAGCCTTTCGCGCTGCGTCTTCAGACTCGCGCGCTGTTCGCTGAGAAGATTTTGTTCGCGCCGGACGCCGTCGCGCGTCTGCTGCAGTTCGGTCAAATCGTGCTGCAGCTGCCGCGCCTCGGCGCGCATCTGCGGCAGCACGGCGCCAAGCGCCAGCGACGCCCGCACGGCTTCGAGAATTTCCTGCGGGCGCGCCATCAGCGCCGGCGGCGGCCGGCGGCCCATTCGCTGCAGGACGGTCAAAATTTCGATGATCAGCGCCCGCCGGCCGTCGAGCGAGGACACGATCTTGCGCTCGTTCTCGGTGAGCGTCGCCAGCCGCTCCTCGATCTCGACGGCGCGCGTTTCCGTCTCCTGCAGTCGCAGCGTCGCGTCGATGAGCGCGCCGCTCAGCCGCTCGCGGGCGGCGGCGTTATCGATCAGCTGTTCTTCGAGCTGGCGGGCGCGTTCCCGGGCGGCGCCCATCGTGTCTTCAACGCCGCGCAATTCCTGCTGCTTCGAGGAAATCTCGTCGGGGCGCTGCGACTCGGCCTGCGCCGAGAATGCGACGGAGACCGCAACGAGCACGGCAGACACCGGCGCAAGCGTCGTGGCTTCTTTACGCGCCCTGCCCGAAACGCTCATGTCCATCCGCGGCATCGATTTCGCCAGAAGGCTGATTTGCTAATGAAATAGCGTCCATATTGGGGCAGAGCGCCTGCGTTTGAGGCGATCCGCCTAGCGAACCTCAAAAGTTATCGCACGGGCTTCCGATTGCCGTGCTTCGCCGCGCGCCTCGGCGAGGCGGCGCCCGCCGAGGCCCCGACGTTCGAGATAGGAGATCGCCGCTTGCGCGCGTCGCTGCGCGAGCGCGTTATTGTTCGCGTTCACGGTCGACCCGCGCACATGGCCCAGAACGCCGATCGTCGCACTTTCCGGACAGCGGCGAATGATCGCGGCCGCCTTGTCGAGCGCGAGCGCGGCCGATGGCGTTATCCGCGCTTCGCCCCTGCGAAAGACGAGTTCGCTCGCCGCCGACGCCTCTTCCAGCGCCGCCTGGCAGTCGGCGTGCGTCATGCCGCCGGAAGCCGACGCGGCAGGCGTCTTAACGTCGTGGGGCGATGCGGCGGGTGCGACGGTCGGCGCTTCTCCCGTCGACGAGGGCGGCGGGTGCTGCGCGCCCGGGCTCAGTCGTACAAGCGGCTGGGCGTAGTGGCGGCGCAGCCCTTCGTCACGGCCCGAACGGTCGATCACCATGGCGCCGACCCAGACGAGCGCGGCGGCGATCAGCCCGACGGCCCAGCCCTCATGCGCCGCCATCGACCGGTGCCGGGCGAGCGCCCCGAGCGCCGCGCCGATGATGAATACGGCGTAGGCGGCGAGCGCGCCCTTGATGAAGGCCGTCGCGTCGGCGACCGCCCCCAGGCGGACGACCAGCGCGGCCACCCCGAAGGCGAGCGCGGTCCAGATCAGCCAGCGCGCGACGACGCCGTTTTCAGGGGCGCGCCGTGTGACGGCGCCGGCCCCGGCGCCGATCGCGAAACAGGCGAGAAGCCAGGGCCACAGACGAGGGATCTCAGCAAGCACGCGCCAAGCCTAACGGGCCGGAGGCGTCGCTCCAAGCTTAAACGCGCATCGGCATCAGGACGTAAAGGGCGGAAGCGCCATCGCGGTCCTGCACCAGCGTCGGGGAGCCCGGATCGGCAAGTTTGAACAGCGCCGTGTCGCTGTCGAGCTGCTGGGTGATGTCCAGGAGATAGCGGGCGTTGAAGCCGACATCGAGCGGCGGCCCGTCATAGTCGGCTTCGACCTCCTCGACCGCCGAGCCCTGGTCCGGATTGGTGACGGACAGCACCAGCTTGCCCTCGGAAAGCGAGAGTTTGACGGCGCGGCCGCGCTCCGAGGAAATCGTCGAGACGCGGTCGACAGCGTCGGCGAAGGCATGGCGCTCGACGGTGAGCCGCTTGTCGTTGCCGGCGGGAATGACGCGGGCGTAATCGGGAAAGGTGCCGTCGATCAGCTTCGTCGTCAGCAGCGCGTCGCCGAAGGCGAAACGCATCTTGTTGACGGAAAGCTCGATCGAAACGTCGCCCTGCGCGTCCTCGATGAGACGCTGCACTTCGGTGACCGCCTTGCGCGGCAGAATGATCCCCGGCATGCCGGCGCTGCCTTCAGGCGCGGGCAGCTCCAGTCGCGCCAGGCGATGGCCGTCGGTCGCGACGGCGCGAAGCATCATCCGCCCTTCGACGTCGAGCGTGTGGAGATAGATGCCGTTGAGATAATAGCGCGTCTCTTCCTGGGAGATGGCGAATTGCGTCTTTTCGATGAGCCGCTTGAGGTCGCTCGGCGCGAGCGTGAACGTGTGGCTGAAATCGCCGGAAGTGACGTCGGGGAAGTCGCTCTCGGGAAGACTCGACAGATTGAACCGCGACCGTCCCGAGCGCAGCGTCAGCTGTCCGGCGTCGCCGGTCGCCTCGAGAGAGACCTGCGCGCCTTCCGGCAATTTGCGCACGATGTCGTAGAGCGTATGCGCCGGCAGAGTGGTCGCGCCGGGCTGCGGGACCTCGGCGACCGCCTTTTCGGTGATTTCAAGATCGAGGTCGGTGGCTTTCAGCGTCAGCGCGCCGTCCTTGGCGGAGAGCAGCACATTGGCCAGAATCGGGATGGTCGTGCGCCGCTCCACCACGCGGTGAACATGGCCGAGCGCCCGCAACAGCGCCGCTCTCTCGATTGTAACCTTCATGAGCCGCCCAAAATATTATTGCGGCGCGGCAGGCCGCCGCGCCGGGGCAAAGACTTTGGCGCGGCGGGACCGGAATCGCAAGGCCAGGACGGCGCTCCAAGGGTTCTGTCGGGCGAAGAATTGTTTTCCTACCCTCATCCTGAGGAGCCGCCGAAGGCAGCGTCTCGAAAGACGAGGGTGAGGAAAAATAGGCGAAAGCGGGTTTCCTCACCCTTCGAGACGGCCTCTTCGAGGCCTCGTCAGGACGAGGAAACCCTTCGCCAGATGTCCTAAGCGCTTTATGCGAATGATTGTGCATAAGTGCGGAGATCTGCACAGACGGCCTGCCGAGTCGCGCATGGCGTGAACGATCGCAATGAGTCTCACGCTATTTGGCGGAGGCTCGTAGATGCTCAGGTAGTGGCCTTCGATCAGAATGCGCGCCGTGGAGCTGAGTTCCGGACGGGCCGCTCCCATGTGAGGGTTTTCCGTGGCGAGGCGCGCCTTTTTCATAAAGCGGCGTAAGACCTTGTCCGCCGCATCGGCGTTATCGACCGCAATCGTCGCACAACCCGCCCTTAACCGGCCCTTAAATGGCCGTCGTTACGCTTCATCAAGCAATTCGAGGCCGTGCGGCGGCGACAGGCGAGCAATCCGATGGCGCGCAGGTACCAGCGTCGCGAACCGCGGTTCGACGACGGCGAATTGCGCGCCGAACGCCGGCCGCCGCCCCGCTCGCGCGCCCGCAAAAAGCCGCGCCGCCGCGCGCGCTCGCTTTTCGGCTCGTTCATCTATTGGGGCTTCACCCTCGCGCTCTGGGGGGCGATCGCAGGGGGTGGGCTTGCCGTTTATTACGGTTCGCGCCTGCCGCCGATCGACCAGCTCGCGGTCCCCAAGCGCCCGCCCAACATCGCCATCCTCGACGACAATGGCGAGCTTCTCGCCAATCGCGGCGACACCGGCGGCGCGGCGGTGCGGCTCGCGGATCTCCCGCCCTATGTGCCGAAGGCCTTCATCGCCATCGAGGACCGCCGCTTCTATTCGCATTGGGGCGTCGATCCGCTCGGCATCGGCCGCGCCGTGGTGCGCAACGTCACTGGCCATGGCGGCATGCAGGGCGGCTCGACCCTGACCCAGCAACTCGCCAAAAATCTGTTCCTGACCCAGGAGCGCACGATTTCGCGCAAGATTCAGGAAGCGATTCTGGCGCTCTGGCTCGAGCGCAAATATTCCAAGGACCAGATTCTCGAACTCTATCTCAACCGCGTCTATTTCGGCTCAGGCGCCTATGGCGTCGAAGCCGCCGCCGAACGCTACTTCGGCCATGGCGCGAAGACCATCACCCTGTCCGAGGCCGCCGTTCTCGCCGGTCTGATGAAGGCGCCGAGCAAGCTCGCGCCCGACCGCAATCCGGAAGGGGCGGCCGACCGCGCAGCGCAAGTGATCGCCGCGATGGCGCAGGAAGGCCATATCACCGAGGCGATGGCGAAGGCGGCGCTGGCGCATCCAGCGCGCGCGCGCCAGGACATCGGCGCCGGCTCGATCAATTACGCCGCAGACTATGTGATGGACATGCTCGACGACACCGTCGGCGCCATCGATCAGGACATCGTCGTCACCACCACCATCGACGCGCGCATGCAAATGGCGGCGGAAGGAGCGCTCAAACAGGCGCTCGACGAAAAGGGCGCGAAGCTCGGCGTCGGTCAGGGCGCGCTCGTCGCGCTCGACCCGACGGGCGCAATTCGCGCGCTTGTCGGCGGACGCGACTATTCGGAAAGCCAGTTCAACCGCGCGGTCTCGGCGAAGCGCCAGCCCGGCTCCGCCTTCAAGCCCTTCGTCTATCTTGCTGGTCTTGAGCAGGGACTCACGCCCGAATCCGTCCGCGAGGACGGCCCGCTCGACATCAAAGGCTGGCGGCCGGAAAATTACAGTCGGCGCTATATGGGACCGGTCACGCTCACCAAGGCGTTGTCGCTGTCGCTCAACACGGTCGCCGTTCGGGTCGGCCTGGAGGTTGGCCCGAAGACGGTGGCGAAGACCGCGCATCGGCTTGGCGTCCAGTCCGACCTGCAGGCCAACGCCTCGATCGCGCTCGGCACGTCCGAAGTCACGCCGCTCGAACTCGTCGCTGCATACACTCCCTTCGCCAATGGCGGAATCGGCGTGCAGCCGCATGTCATCGTCAAGGTGAAGTCCGCCGGCGGCAAGACGCTGTATCAGCGCAAGAGCGTCTCCCTCGGCCGGGTGATTGCGCCGCAATATGTGGCGATGATGAACGACATGATGCGCGAGACGCTGCTCACCGGCACCGCGCGCAAGGCCCAGCTTCCTGGCTGGGAGGCGGCGGGCAAGACCGGCACCAGCCAGGATTTCCGCGACGCCTGGTTCGTCGGCTATACGGGCCGGCTGGTCGCGGGCGTTTGGCTCGGCAATGACGACAATTCGCCGACGAAGAAAGCCTCGGGCGGCAATCTGCCGGTCGAAATCTGGAGCCGCTTCATGAACATCGCGCTGAAGGGCCAGCCGGTCGCCGGACTGCCGTCAGGCGCGTGGCGATCCGAGAACGCGGCGATTCCAGAGGAGATCGCCAAGCCGATCGACGATCTCATCGGCCTCTTTACCGGAGAGCCCCAACCGGCGCCGCGTCCGCAGCCCTCGAGAATGTCGCCCGCGCCGCGTCCTCCGGCGGCGATCCCCGGCGGATCGCCCGAGCCGCCGCCCGTCGCCGAAGCGCGGCCGGATCTGCCTCAGTCGAGCGCGTCGGCGCCGCAGGCGATCGACGATTTTCTGCCGCCCGAAGACATTCCCACGGTCGGCTCGATCGAGCGGCCGCGACAAAGGCGCGGCGCATCGGAAAGAAGCGTTTTCGAGCAGATTTTTGGCGGCGGATGAGAAGCTGAAATCCTACGCGCCGGATGGCGCGGGGCGCTACTCCGCCGGCGCGCGGACCGCAGCCGGGTGCGACCGTGCGGCGAAAAATTTTGTCGCTGCGACGATGGCGGCGAGCGTTCCGAGATAGACGGCTACCTGCATGCTCGACGGCTGATCGGCGTAGCCGATCAGCGTATGCAGCACCCGGCCGACGATGCTCTTATCCGACAAGAGCCATGACGAGTCCCAGGCGGTGTCGGACAGCGACGTCACTAGGCCCGCCTGCTGAAGAAAGGCGACGCATTGCGCCGCAAGTCCGGCGGCGAGCAGCGTGATGAGCCATGTCGTCACGGCGAAGAGGCGTTTCGCCGGAATCGCGACGAGGCCATAGAAGGTCGCGACGCTTGTCGCCGCGCCGAGCGCCAATCCGCCGAGCCCTCCGGCGAAGACGTCCCAGCCGGATTCGCCCGAGGCGAGAATGCCATAGAGAAACAGCGCCACTTCGGCGCCCTCGCGCAGCACCGCGAGGCCGACGACGGCGGTCAGCGCGAACAGCGTCTCGTCGCCGCGCGCGACAGCCCGGCCGACGTCGGAGAGATTCTGCGCCAATTCGCGCCCGTGCTGCGCCATCCAGATGTTGTGCCAGACGAGCATCACCACGGCGATCGCAAGGACCGCGGCGTTGAACAGTTCCTGGCCGGCGCCGGCGAAGGCCGCCGAAAGACGGTCAGCAAAGGCGGCGACGATGATCGCGCCAAACGCGCCTGCGCCGACGCCTGCCGCGACGAAGCTGCGCGAGCCGGCGACGCCGCGAGTCACGGCAAGCACGATGCCGACGATTAGCCCCGCCTCGATGGCTTCACGAAAGACGATGATGAGCGCGCCGAGCATGGCCTATTCCGCGACGATCTCGCCCTTGGCGTTGTCCTCGTGGAATTCGCCAACGAATTTGTAGCGGCCGGCTTTGAGGGGCCGAAGCGTGAAGGTCGCTTCGCCATTGCCCGGGATCACTTTCTCGATGCGCAGCGGCTTGCTTTCGAATTCTTCCGGGGTCGCGTCGAGATTCTTCACGGTCAGGGTCGCGGGCTGATTGGCCGGCAAGCGAAGTTCCGCAGGCTCGAAACGGTGGTCCTTGATGGTGAGCGTGAAGGCGCTTTCGGCCGCAGAGGCGCTGGAAAGTCCCAAAGCCGAAGCAGTAAGGACCGCATACACATGGTGGCGTTTCAAAAACCGCATCTCCCGAGTTCGCGTCCTAACCAAAGTAGGAACGCCAAAACATGAGGTCAATCAATCTAATCTGGACCGCTTCCAAGCTGATGTAGCAAGGTTGGCGCCAGCGCTAAGGTTCAGCCCGGATAGCCGTGACGCGACTTCGAGGCGCGCAGCAGCGACAGCGCGCGTCCGTCCTGGCCGCTGGAGCAGGCTGAGGCCGCCTCGGCGATCTCATTCGAAATCTGGGCGTGAACGCTCTGGTTGACGTGGCCCATGGAGAGGTCGTTGTCGACGACGGAGCGGTAGCGCGCCACAGCGCCGGCGCAGCCGGGGCCGTCGGGCGGCAGCGTTTGCGCCATCGGCGCCGGGGCCGCGGGTCCAGACGGCGCGACTTGCGGCGGTCGGGCGGCGTTGCAGCCGGCGCCGATCGAAGCAGCGAATGCGGCCAAGAAAAATAAGCGTGCGCGCATCCTGTTCTCCAATGTTCGGATTGAGGTTTGGCTTCTCATAGCGGGGAGCGCCCGTCCTGGGCAAATCTTTCCTCTTGGCTTGCGGAGGCGGTTAAAGCGGGTCACCATCGACATGCGCTCGGTCGCAATTGTTTAAGTTTTGCGCGCTGTTGGAGGCAAAATGATTCGCAACATTGTTCTGCTCGACGGCACATGGAATACGCCCCGCGACTTCACCAACATCTGTAAAGAGTCGTGGGAAGAGAGAGTCGCCGAAAGGCTCATTCCGCCATGCGGCGCGGACGGCGTTCAGCAGAACGTCCGCTATTTCTCAGGCGTCGGCGCGCAGGGATTTAAGATCGTTGGTGGCACGGTAGGCTTCGGCCTGCGCACGATCGTGCAGAACGCCTACGACTGGGTCGTCGACAATTATCGCGACGATCAGGAACTCTATATTTACGGATTTTCGCGCGGCGCCTACGCGGCGCGCGCTCTGGCCGGCCTGATCGGCGACTGCGGAATCAGAAAGACCAAGGACAGAAGCATTTTCAAAATCGCGCGCGCCAACAGGCGCGCGCGAGAGGCTTCGCGCCGCGGCGGGCCGCCGAGCGGTCCCGACATTCAGGCGAATAATCGCATCGCGCTGCTCGGCGTGTTCGACACCGTCGGCTCCTACGGCGTGCCAGCCGGCTTCAGCGGGCTTGCGCCGCTCGGCCGTTATCTCACGCTGCTGTTTTTCGGCGGCTTCGAGGATACGCAGCTCGGCGCGCACGTCGATCACGCTTTGCATGCGATCGGCGTCGACGAACGGCGACGTCCGTTCATTCCGACCTTCTGGACGGTGAAGAAAGGGGAGGCGCATCCCAGGAACATCGAGCAGAACTGGTTTCCGGGCGTTCACAGCAATGTCGGCGGCGGCTATCCGGAATCGGGCCTTTCCGACATTGCGCTGATCTGGATGATCGCGCGCACGCAGGCGCTCACCGGTCTCTCATTCGACAATGACGCGATTAGGCGCATGCTCTTGCCCAACATCGACGGCGACATTCCCGACTCGGCGGAAAAATATCCGATCGATCGGAGCTTTCCGCGCAGCCGCGAAATGTTCGCGGCCGGCGCGCCGGCCAACAGCCTCCTCTGGGGCGGGAGTCCTGACGAGGAACATGTCAACGAAAAGGTTCATTGGAGCGTGCTCGCCAAGCTCGGGCGGAGCTGCGAGATCTATGGCGTCGATAATACGCGTTACGATCCCCCAAACCTGAAGGCGGCGATGGCGCGGCTCGGGCCGGATATCGCGGCCCGGATCGCCTACATTACTCCGGAAGAGGCCCGACTGCTTTCTCCCAATCTCGTGGCTTTGGCGGAGGCGCACGCCGTCCTTCATTCCGCCGCGGCTTTGTCTTGACGCTCGTTTTTCGCTTGGCGGCGCGGCGCCAAGCGGCTATAACCGCTCGAATTCGTGGCGCGTGGCCGGCAGGTCCCGCGCCGCGATCGTTTTGCGGCGCGTTTCCTTTTGCGGCTTCTTATGACGTCGCATGTCCCCGCACAGCCCGGTAGTCGAATGGTCAATCCGTTTCAATTCCTTCAGGAGGTCCGCGCCGAGGCGGCCAAGGTCACCTGGCCGACGCGCCGCGAGACGTTCATCACGACCGGCCTCGTCATCCTGATGGTGCTGTTTGCGAGCCTGTTTTTCGTCATCGTCGATTACGCGCTGCGTTTCGGCGTCGGCCTGATGATCGGCGTCGGGCGCTAGATAATTGGAGCTTGTGGCGCCGCTATGAGCATGCGCTGGTATATCGTCCACGCCTATTCGAACTTCGAAAAGAAGGTCGCCGACGCGATTCGCGAGGGCGCTGCGCAGCGCGGACTCGCCGACAATTTCGAGGAAATCCTCGTGCCGACCGAACAGGTCGTCGAAGTGCGGCGCGGCCGCAAGGTCTCGGCCGAGCGCAAATTCTTCCCCGGCTATGTGCTGGTGAAATGCGACCTCACCGACCAGGTGTTCTCGCTGATCAAGAACACGCCCAAGGTCACGGGCTTTCTTGGCGCCGACAACAAGCCGATGCCGATCAGCGAGGAAGAGGCGCTGCGTATCAAGGGCCAGGTCGCCGAGGGCGTCGAGAGGCCCAAGCCGACGATCATGTTCGAGGTCGGCGAGACGGTGCGCGTCGCCGACGGGCCTTTCGCCTCCTTCAACGGCCTCGTCGAGGAGATCGACGAGGCGCGCTCACGACTCAAGGTCGCCGTCTCGATCTTCGGCCGGCCGACGCCGGTGGAGCTGGAGTTCGGCCAGGTCGAGAAGATGTAAAGACTAATGCGCGGCCGCGCTGTCTGGCCCGCTTTTTCCCGTGACGCCGCCGTCCGAAGGCGCAGCTGCCGGCTTGGCGGCCGACACGGCGCAACGCTGCGCACGGCACGCAGGGCAAACGCCGCGCCATCCGTAGTAATAGAGGCCGATCCCCGCGAGCAGGCCAGCCCAGCCAAGCAGGGTCTCTCCGATGTACAAATTGGAGAAGACCATCGCCGCGAGTCCGGCGGCCATGAAGGCGAGGCTTTTTGCATAATCGGACATCAAGGCCTCCTTTCCTCGATGGAGGTGGGAAGCCGGAGACAAAGACGCAATGCGGCGGTATGTTGCGTCGAGCTATTTCTGCAGTTGGCCGGAGCTGCGATGAGCGACGAGCCCGAGAATTTCACCCTGGCGCTGCTGCGCAAGATCGACGGGAAGGTCGACGGCCTTCGCGAAGAGATGGCGACGAAGAGCGACGTCGCTGACGTCCGCTCCGAGGTCCATTCGCTGCGCGCGGATGTCGCCTCGGACATCATGAATCTGGAAAAGCAGATCAAGGAGCAGGAGAAGCGCCTGAGCGACCAGATTTCCGGGCTACGCCGGTCGGCGATGGAATATCGCCCATCCGCTATCGGTCATGGCGTCTTGATCACAGAATTCGAAGAACGCCTGCGGCGCCTCGAAGAGCATGTCGGCCTTCCGCCCGAGAGGCATTGA
Source organism: Methylocystis sp. (assembly GCF_050246715.1). Classification (NCBI taxonomy): domain Bacteria; kingdom Pseudomonadati; phylum Pseudomonadota; class Alphaproteobacteria; order Hyphomicrobiales; family Methylocystaceae; genus Methylocystis; species Methylocystis sp. Next base: position 181 of record NZ_JBFWVN010000010.1, on the reverse strand, counting down.
GGCTCACAGCGGAGGTCGACGCAATCGCCTGGCGTCAATAGCAGGACTTCGCCTCTCAGAGCCGATCCGAAAAGTTTGGATTCATGAACAAGACGTTGCACGGGTCAGACGTTTAAGCATGATGCGGATCATAGCGAGTTTGACGAAGGCGGCGACGGTCGTGGCGTAGCGTTCGAAGTCG